>CACYEJ010000334.1 GCA_902773395.1 uncultured Ruminococcus sp. | reverse complement strand
GTGCATGCCTGGTGATAACGTAGAGATGGACGTTGAGCTTATCACACCTATCGCTATCGAGGTTGGTCTCCGTTTCGCTATTCGTGAAGGTGGCCGTACAGTAGGTTCAGGTGCTGTTACAGCAATTAACGAGTAATTTATTTCTTTAGAATAAATTTTTTCCCCTATTGGTAAAACAGTAGGGGATTTTTTTATATATTTTTCTAGTTGACAAGTGTACTTTGTTGTATTATAATATTGTAAATATGCTTTTTTTATAAATTTATGTACAAAGGAGGATTATGATTTATGAAAAAGTTTATATCAGTTTTGATTGCAATAGCACTGCTGATTCCGTTGGCTTCTCTGCCACTTCGTACTAGTGCCGCAGAAAATGTTCTTGTTTCTGTGTCTGCACAAATTGATGATTTAGATTCCGGTGAAAATGATTTTACTTTTGTTGACGTTGATGAAGATGACGTTTCGTTTGTGCGTCAGAAGCTGCATAATCATGTAAGCAGCTTTTCTATTACAGTTGATGTTAAAGAATATGATCGTACCTACTTAATGAATTATTGTGATTCACTATTTGCAAAAGCTCTTGAACATACAGGAGACCCTGTAGAGGGAGATTATATATCTTATCAATTAGTTTCACACGGTTATGGATGTACTCTTTCTGGATATGCATCTTATTTAAAAATGGAAATCAATTATTCTGTAGAATACTTTACAACAAAGCAGCAAGAGAATGAATTAGATGAAAAGGTTAAACAGATAATTAATTCTCTTAATCTGTCCAAAAAAGATGATTATGAAAAAATAAAAGCAGTTTATGATTATATGACTTCTAATATAACGTATGACTGGAAAAGCTATGAAAGAGAAACTAAATATAAAGAAAAAGCAGGCATAGCACACTCTGCTTACTCTGCGTTGTGCAAGGGTACTGCTGTTTGTCAGGGATATGCAAATGCGATGTATAGATTGCTTCTTTCTGCTGGAGTAGATTGTCGTATTATTTCCGGATACAGCGAGGGAGAAGGACACGCATGGAATATTGCGGCAATTAATGGTAAATACTACTTGCTGGATTCTACTTGGGATGCCGGAAAATCTCACTATGATTATTTCCTCTGCGGAACATCAAAATTTCCTAACCATGTTGAGTCCAATGAGTTTAAAACAAAAGATTTTACAGAAAAATATCCTATTTCAAAAATAAGCTTTTTTGAGAAAACCTCAACTGACACTGATACAAACTCCGAAAAGCCAAATGATACAGAAACAGATACAGACTCAGAAAAGCCAAAGGATACAGAAAACGATATAGATACAGACTCAGAAAAGCCAAGGGATACAGAAACCGATATAGATACAGATTCAGAAAAAACTAATGATACCGATTCTGAGAAAGATAGTGATTCTGATTCATTTATTGAATATGTTAAAATTGGCGATATAAATAAAGACGGAAAGATTACATCAGCTGACAGTTTGAAAGTTCTTCGTGTTTCAGTACATCTTGAAACTCTTGATAACTTTGAAGAAAAATTAGCTGATGCAGACGGCAACGGTACGATTAACAGTTCAGATTCACTTGATCTTTTGAGGTATTCTGTAAATCTTCCAACAAACAGCAATAGAATTGGTACTGAGATTAAAATGAGTATTTCTGGTAAATAAAATAGCCTAATATTTTTTATATGTAAGATGACGAAAAGCAGGAGTCTACTAAAACTCCTGCTTATATCCATACATAAAAATTTTTGTAAACATTATACAATACGATAAAAGCTCATATCATTATATTATAATACAAATAAAATGTAATATTATGCCTTAAAACACTTTTGTATATTCTTAGTTTCTCCGATTACAAGAGCGACATCTTCCGAAGTCATCTTTGAATCCGGATAAGGAATGTTTACATGAGAATCACGTTTTATTGCAATAATATTAACGTTGAATTTCTTTCGCAAATCGAGCTGTGCTAAAGTTTTTCCATACCATTCCTTTGGTATTTTCATTTCAAAAATAGAAACGCTGCTATCTAGCTGAATAAAATCAAGAATACTTTTTGAGGCATACTTAGTTGCGACACGCAAAGCCATTTGTTTTTCAGGATAGACTACATCGTCTGCACCGTTCCTCAGAAGGAATTTCATCTGAACATCATTTGAAGCTCTGGAAACTACTACCGGAGCACCCAACTCCTTAACAAGTGCAGTAGTTTCCAGAGATGTCTGAAAGCTGCTGCCGATTGTAACAATACATACGTCATAATTCCTTACTCCCAATGATCTCATAAATTCCTCATTGGTGCTGTCGCCAATCTGAGCATTTGTAACATACGGAAGTATTTCGTTAATATGCTCTTCGTTGATATCAACAGCCATTACTTCACATCGAAGTTCACTCATACGCTTAGCAATGTGACTTCCAAATTGTCCTACACCGATAATCAATGCTGAATCCATTATAATACTCCTAACCTATTGTAATTTTTTCGAGAGGCATTCGAGATACTTGACTCTCATTTGACGGAAGTGCTGCATAAATCAAGGTAAGACCGCCTACTCTTCCAAAAAACATAAGCAGCATTAAAATAATTTTTGACGGGAGAGATAGCGTGGTTGTTATTCCCAGGGTAAGACCGGCAGTTCCGATTGCCGAGCCTGTTTCGAACAAACAAGTAAGCAGAGGCAAATTTTCAAATCTGCTAATAAAGATGCCGCTTGACAGAAACAAAAACATATACATAAATAAAATTGCACCAGCATTACGAACTGCATCTTCGGGAATTCTTCTTCCAAAGCACTCAACATCTTTTTTTCTGGAAAATACAGAAATGGCAGCAAGAAAGATTACAGCAAAGGTAGTAGTTTTCATACCTCCGGCAGTAGATCCTGGAGAACCGCCTATCAGCATAAGAAGTATCATAATCAAAACTCCCGATTCGTCCATCTGTGAAAGATCAGTTGAATTAAAGCCAGCTGTTCTAGTTGTTACTGATTGAAAAAACGAACTGAGTATTCTGCTTTTGATTGGAAGTTCTGAATATTCGTAAAAAAACATATATACAGCCGGTAAAAAAATAAGCAGTGCAGATGTAGCTAGAGCAACTTTACTTTGAAGTGAGTATTTTTTTATATGATGTCTATGAGTAACAATATCGTGCCAAGTAAGAAATCCAATACCACCGATAACAATAAGTAACATAATAATTATATTAAAATAGATATTATCATTATAATGTGTTAGTGAAGAAAATTTCTCAACATAGCCCATCATATCGAAACCTGCATTACAAAAAGCAGATATAGAATGAAAGAGGGAATACCCTATTCCTTTAAAAATACCAACATCTCTGCAAAAAACAGGCATTAACAATATAGCACCCGTTAATTCTATAGCAGCCGACATCTTCAAAATAAATGAAGTTAATCGAATAATACCGCCGATTTTTGGAGCTGATATTGATTCCTGCATAGTGCTTCTTTGAGATAACCCTATTCTTTTTCCTGAAATAGTTATTATAGCAAGTCCTATGGTGATAACTCCCATTCCACCGATTTGAATTAAAGAAATAATAACTACCTTACCAAATAAAGACCAATGTGTTGCAGTATCCTTTACAATAAGTCCTGTTACACAAGTTGACGATACAGCAGTAAATAAAGCATCAGGAAAACTTGTGACTGTACGCTCTTGTGATGAGATTGGGAGCATAAGCAAAAAAGCACCTGCGAAAATTAACAAAAGAAAACTAACTATAATAATCTGAAAATTTTTAGTACTATGACTTGTTAAGCGTTTTCTTTTTTTAACCATAATGCACCTCCTTTAATATTCTTTTGTATTATACCATATTTTGATAAAAAAATCTATATCTTTTTGAAATTCTTTAGGAAGTACCCCAAAAATTTTTGTTAATTATTATATATAACAATATTTAATTG
>CACYEJ010000333.1 GCA_902773395.1 uncultured Ruminococcus sp. | reverse complement strand
GTGCGAGTGACGGGACTTGAACCCGTACGTCATACAACACACGCCCCTCAAACGTGCCTGTCTGCCAGTTCCAGCACACTCGCATTTTTATTTTTTCTGAGCTGTTCACTCAACGAATATTATAATATCATATAATTCCTTATTTGTCAATGGGTATTTTAAATTTTTTCAATTTTTTATTTGACAAAACTATGTTGACACAATACCTCTAAAAATGTTAAAATTGACTAAATAGTATTTTTATTATCAGGAGGAGTTTACTATGCCGCAATGGTTAAATAATTCGGTTTTTTATCAGGTGTATCCGCAGTCGTTCTATGATTCTAACGGTGACGGAATAGGCGATATTCAGGGGCTTATTGCAAAGCTCGACTATATTAAGGATTTAGGCTGCAACGCTATTTGGCTTAATCCTGTGTATGATTCGCCGTTTATGGACGCCGGCTATGATGTACGCAATTACTATCAGATAGCTCCACGCTACGGCACAAACGAGGACGCAAAGCAGCTTTTTGAAGAGGTACACAAGCGTGACATGAAGCTCTTAATGGATCTAGTTCCGGGGCATACATCGGATACCAACGACTGGTTTACCAAAAGCAAGCAGCCTGTAAAGAACGAGCTTTCCAACAGATATATCTGGACGGACAGCGTGTGGGAGGCTCCGCCGCAGTATCGCTTGCAGTGCGGCATTACCGACCGTGACGGAAACTATCTGGTGAATTACTTTTCGTCGCAGCCGGCACTTAACTACGGTTTTTACGAGGTTACTCACCCGGCATGGCAGCTTCCGGTAAATCACCCCGACTGTTTGAGAACTGTTGAAGCAATCAAGGACGTTATGCGTTTTTGGCTTGATATGGGCTGTGACGGTTTCCGTGTGGATATGGCTGATTCACTCGTAAAAAATGACGATGATAAAATAGCTACCTCTGCAATTTGGGCTGGCGTTCGTGAGATGATGGATAAGGATTACCCCGAATGTGCTTTAGTATCCGAATGGTGTCACCCTGTTCGTGCGATTAACAAGGGCGGCTTCCATGCTGATTTCTACCTTGACCACAGAGGAAACGGCTATTCAACCGCTTTCAGATATTATAATTACGAAACCGGCGAGCAGGAAAGCTTTTTCAGTAAAGAGGGTAAGGGCGATATCATGACGCTTGTTAATGAGTTTGTTCCCAATTACGAGGCGACAAAGGAAAACGGCTTTATCAGCTTCTTTACCTGCAATCACGACAATCCGAGAATGTCCGCTTGGTACGATGAAACAGAGCTTAAAATAAATTTCTGCACAATCTTTACGCTGCCGGGCGTACCTTTCCTTTACTACGGTGACGAGATAGGCATGAGATATATGTCCGAGCTTACGAGTAAAGAGGGCGGTTTCAGCCGTACAGGCTCACGTACTCCGATGCAGTGGACAAACGGCAAAAACAAGGGCTTTTCCACAGCAGACGCAGACAAGCTTTATCTGCCCGTGGATTCAAACGAAAATGCACCTACTGTAGAAAGCCAGCGTGATGACAAGGATTCGCTTTATAATACGGTGAAGTCTATTATCAAAATACGCAGGGTAAATCCCGAACTTTGCGGCAACGGTGATTTTGAGGTTCTCTATGCAGAGGAGAAGAAGTATCCGTTTATTTTCAGAAGAGGCTCGTTTGTTGTTGCAGTAAACCCAAGCTCTGATAAGGTGAGCGTACCGTTTGAATATGAGAATAAAGAAACTGTTTATTCCATTGGAAATATGACTGTTCAAAACGGAGAGATTACACTTGACGGACAAAGTTATTGTTTGTTCAGAATATAATTGAACATATTCTCGTGAGGTGCTGCACGCAGACGCTTTTGCAGCACCTTACATTGTAAAAAGGAGCGTATCAATATGAGAGAAGATATTTGTACAATACCTATTAATGATGTCTTTATGCCAAAGGACGGCTGTCCGCTGTGCAGAATGAGAGAAATGCTGGAGGAGCGTTCCACAAAGTACATTACGGGCGCTGCTATGATGGAACCTGATGTTCGAATAAAAACCAACGAAAAGGGCTTTTGTTACCGTCATTTTTCTATTATGCTTAAATGCGGCACACGGCTTTCAAACGCTTTGATTCTGGAAAGCCACCTCGAAAAAATAAAAACAGAGTTTATCCCCAAAGATGTAAAGGGTAAGCCGGATAAGAAAAAAATTGCCGCTATTCGTGCAATGCAGAAGAGCTGCTTTGTCTGTGAGCAGGTTGAATGGGGTATGGCACATATGTATCAGACTATTTTCAGCAGCTACGCAAATGACGCCGAGTTTCGCACGCTGTACAATAATCAGCAGTTTATCTGCATGGAGCATTATGCCGACTTGATTACAGCAGCGGCAAATAAGGGTATTCCGGCAAAGGTGCTGCCTGATTTTTACAGCGATACATCAAAGCTTGCTGGAGGTTACCTTGAAACACTTAAAGACGATGTGACGCACTTCTGTTCAATGTTTGACTATCGCAGCAAGGGGCAGGACTGGGGCAATTCCAAAGACGCTATTGAACGTTCCGTTGAGTTCCTTACCTCGCAGCGGATTGAAAAGGAAGATACAAAAGAATGATTATCGAAAATATTAAGGACTTTGACCTTGCTCAAACGCTCGATTGTGGGCAGGCTTTTCGCTGGAGAGAACAGCCGGACGGCTCGTTTAAAGGCGTTGCATTCGGCAGGCTTGTCACATTTCGCAGTGACGGCGACAGTATTGTAATAGACGGTGTAAGCGAAGAAGAATATAATTCTATATGGAAAAATTATCTGGATCTTGAGCTTGACTACGGAAATATCAGGACGGAGCTTTCAAAGCTTCACCCGACTTTATCGGAGGCTGCGCGTTTTGCGCCGGGTATCAGAATATTAAATCAAGAACCGTGGGAGGCTTTATGCTCGTTTATTATATCTCAAAATAATAATATTCCACGTATTAAGGGCATTGTAGAAAGATTATGTCAAAATTTTGGAGAGCAAATAGAGGACGATTATTACACGTTTCCAAGCGCTGAAAAATTAGCAGCACTTTCGCCGGAGGATTTAGCCCCGATACGGGCAGGCTTTCGGGCAAGGTACATCATTGACGGTGCTTCAAAAGTGGCTGGCGGAGAGATTAATCTTGAAGAGGTTCGCCAAATGGAAATTGAACTGGCGAGAAAAGAGCTTATGAGAATTACAGGCGTTGGAATCAAGGTGGCTGATTGTACGCTGCTGTACGGACTTCACAGGCTTGACTGCTTTCCGCTTGATGTCTGGATGAAAAGAGCAATGGCTGTTTTGTTCCCCGATATGACCTCCGGCGATTTCGGACAATACGGCGGCATTGCACAGCAGTATATTTTCCATTACAGCAGAATGAATCCGGAACTGTTTCAATAAAGGGAGGAGCATTAGTTTGAAAAGATTTATTATAGTATTCCTTGCGGTTATTCTATGTGTGGGGGCGGTAGGCTGCAACGATAAAGAAAGCCGCAGAAACAGAAGAAATAAGTCGGACGACCAATCTGCATATTCGTCTGAATCGTCAAATAGTGAAGAACCGGACAGCCAAGTCGTATCTGAAATTGAATCGTCAAGTAATGAGCAGCAGGACAATCAGCCGGTATCCTCTGTTCAGGAGTCAAATGGCGATGATATAGAATTAACCTCGGATTTTAATGATGAATCACAGACACAGATAAGCGACACTTCGAGTGTTGAGCCTACGGAATATCATTCGCCGTTTTACGGAATATGGGTATCAGCTTCAAAGGATAAGTCTGAATGTGACAGTATTGCAGCAGATTTGCAGAGTAAAGGTTTTGCTGCGGGAGTGTACGAAACGACTGATTGGAGCAATCTCAATACGGAGCATTGGTATGTTGTATCAGCGGGGGAGTTTGAATCAGAGGGAGCTGCCGGATACGTAATGCCAAATGTTCAGGCTTTGGGATACGAAGATGCCTATGTGAAATATACGGGAGATTGGATAAGGTGATTTTACTTTTATCCTGCAACTATTTTTTATACAATATAATAGATTTATATGCCATTTTAAAGTACACAACCAAATTTGATTGTGTGCTTTTTTGGTAAAAAGGATTTTAATATAATAAATCCTATTGATATTTTTTCGGAAATTGGTTATAATGTAAAAGGAGTAGTGTTTAAAAGTCAACGCAAGGGAGGCGGTCGAATGAATAAAAATAATTATGATGATTTTGATTACAACAGCCGCCCCAATATAGAAGAATATCTTTCTAAAGAGGTTGAGCAGTACTACGGCGAAGATGTGATACATCAAATTGAAGCTTCTTCCGCTCCGAATGTTCCGGCTGCAAAACGGCGAAACAGGATTATTTCCGCTATGGGGATTTGCTGTGCAATCATGTTTTTGACAGGTGCGGCTATTGTTTCGGGTGTTATATTTACTTCGGGTATTCCTATCTTTGGAGGGAATGTGCGTGAACAGGACAGCGATTTATTATTCAGTGACACCGCAACGGAGGTTGAGTTTTTTTCGGATATTTTAATAGACAGTGACACATCAACGCAAGCGGAAAATTTTTCTAATACTTCCGAAGCAACCACGGACACCGCAAGCGAAAGTGACACATCGAACCAAGATGACACAGAAACCGCAAGCGAAAGTGACACATCGAACCAAGATGACACGGATACCGCAAGTGACAATGACACATCGAACCAATATGATACGGACACCGCAAGTGAAAGTGACATATCAACGCAAGCGGATTTATCTGCTGTTGTTTCTGATGAAATGACCGAGGAGAATAATAATAACGATACTTCTTCCGAAACAAGGATTGACTACTTCTCATTGCCGGAATATCCGGATGAGGGTAATTTGTCGGAAATAACCACCGACTTTGACAATAACAGCAGTACGAATCCATATGACAACGTGACAACGGGCAGACGAATTCGTGCAGGAATTGGCAGCTTTTTAATGCTGCTTTCGCTGGTGACTGCATTTGTATTAAACAGAATAAAACATAATATGGAATCATAAAACCGGCAACGCCGGAGGAAATACGCACACCGACTTTTTGGGTTAGGTGACTTTACCGCCTGCGTCAGAATTTGTCCCTAAGGAGAGGTCAACGAACTGCCAACGCCAGACGAAAATCGCAAACCGACTTTTTGGGATAGGTATACTTGAAAGCGTTAAGATTTAGCACTTATTTTTCTTAGACCGGCAATTAGCAAGCTCTTGCCTGTTTTTGTTTG
>CACYEJ010000332.1 GCA_902773395.1 uncultured Ruminococcus sp. | reverse complement strand
GGGTGAAATCACCGCTGCTACATAATCATCATCAATATCATCAAGCTTAACTTTTGAAAGGTAGCCTGTAAAATAATCCTTATCCATCATAAATATCATAATTACCGCATACTTTCCGAAATCACCGAAAAGCTCACGAGGCAATCTCTTCATCAAAGGGTTCTTCACTCAAATCCCCCCTTACCAGTCAAGCTCGGCGGCAGGAACCTTTTTCTCGTTCAGGTACTCCTTACGAATTCCTCCGTCACGAAGCTTTATCACCTTATCAGCCATAAGCTTAATTGCGTCATTGTGCGTTACCATGATAACTGTATTGCCGTACTTCTGATTGACCGTTTCTATAAGCTGCAAAATGTCCTTTGAAGTGTTATAGTCCAAAGCACCTGTCGGCTCGTCACAAAGCAGAATATCGGGATTTTTGATAATCGCCCTGCCAATCGCCGTTCGCTGCTGCTGACCGCCTGAAAGCTGACTTGGGAGCTTATCCTTATGTTCCCAAAGACCTATTGTTTTAAGCATCTCCTCCAAGTCAAGAGGATTATCACTCAGGTAAGCACCAACCTCGATATTCTCCTTTACTGTAAGATTGGGAATAAGATTATATAACTGGAAAATATATCCCAAATGCTTGCGGCGGTAAAGCGAAAGCTTCTTCTCGTTCATGTCAATCGTTTTCTCACCGTTGATACTTATATAGCCCTCATCAGCGTTATCAATACCTCCGATTATATTGAGCAATGTGGATTTGCCCGAACCGGACGGACCA
Organism: uncultured Ruminococcus sp.; assembly: GCA_902773395.1. The sequence continues at coordinate 6,137 of CACYEJ010000332.1, read as the reverse complement.
AGCAGTACGCATATCTGTCCCTTATCTACGCCGCACGTAATTCCCTTGAGAACCTCGTTTCTGTTGTCACCCTCGCCGTAAAACTTATGAAGGTTGTTAATTTCAAGATACATTTTATTCTCCCCTCTTTTTAATCGTTGTAAGTTATAATTAACTAATATATTTGTGTAATAATCCGCAAAAAATGCCATTTTTATTTTAAAAATACAGAAAATGAATTATGCTACGCTAACTCTTTCCTGCTCTCTTCCTGCATTATCATTTTATCACTTAAAAGTTTATTTGTCAAGCTTTAGTTGAGCAATTATTCAACTTTATGTTTATATTACAATTATAAGGTTTTGATGTTCTATTTTTTGTACACCTTACTCGATGACATCAATATACTTTCGAGATACGTAATATAATTATTATATAAAAAGATTAAAAAATATATTGATTTTTTGTCGGTAATTGAGTATAATATAAACAATACTTATTGTACTAATTTTTTCCAGCGAAGGAGAATGTTAATGAAAATTATTCATCTTTCTGATCTTCATATTGGAAAACGCATTAACGAGTTTTCCATGATAGAAGATCAGCAATATATACTGCTGCAAATTCTCAGCATAATCAGAAGCGAAGCCCCCGATGCCGTTATCATTGCAGGTGATGTTTACGATCGTTCGCTTCCGCCTACCGAAGCCGTCACCGAGCTTGACGACTTTATTTACAAGCTTTCTCTTGAAAAGTTTGATACATTCATAATCAGCGGCAACCACGATTCTCCGGAACGTCTTGCTTTCGGCTCCAGGATTATGGCTAAAAGCGGAATTCATCTCTCACCTGTTTACAACGGTCATGTTGAGCCGATATCATTAACAGATGAATTTGGTGAAGTGAACTTTTATATGCTGCCGTTTATAAAGTCATTCCATGTGAAAAACATCTTCCCCGACAGAGCAGAGGATATTTCCTCATACACAGACGCAGTGCGAATTGCTGTTGAAAATATGAACGTTGATTACAGCAAACGAAATATTATTATCAGTCATCAATTTGTGACGGGTGCTTCAAGGTCTGACTCCGAGATTATATCTGTTGGCGGTTCGGATAATGTTGACAGCTTTGTGTATGAGCAATTCGACTATGCAGCATTGGGACATATTCACACTCCACAGATAATTGGCGGCAAGCAGCACATCAGATATTGCGGTACTCCTCTTAAATATTCATTTTCCGAGGTTGCTGACAAGTCTGTAACAGTAGTCGAGCTTATGCAAAAGGGCAGCCTGAATATAAGACAAATCCCCCTAAAGCCGCTGAGAGATATGCGTACTATTCGTGATACCTTTGAAAACATTTATTCAAACGGACCGAGCGATCCTAATAAAGATGATTATATCCGTGCAATTCTCACTGATGAAAACGAGGTTGACAGTGCAATGAGCAAGCTCAAAAAGATATATCCTAATATTATGGAGCTTTCATACGCTAAAAATCAACGCAGCGGCGAGAACGGCACAATGCTTTTTTCGGAAATTGAATCAAAAGGTCCTTTGAAGCTTTTTGAAGATTTTTTCAAATCCAGTGAGAAGCGTCCTCTGAAAGATGAGGAAAAAGCATTTATACAGAAAATAATTGAAGAAATAGAGGAGGAAGAAAATGAGACCGATTAAGATGACAATGTCGGCATTCGGACCCTACATATCAACCGAAACTATAGACTTTGAAAAGCTCGGCACAAGCGGACTTTACCTGATTACAGGAGAGACCGGTGCCGGAAAGACAACTATTTTTGACGCTGTTACCTTTGCTTTGTACGGTAAAGCAAGCGGAAGTCTTAGAGACGGCTCTATGATGCGTTCCAAATATGCCGATATGTCTGCCGATACATATGTTGAGCTAATCTTTGACTGCAAGGGCAAACGTTATCTGATTAGGCGAAACCCGACATATGAACGTGCAAAAAAGAAAGGCACGGGTACTACCCCAAAGTCAGCAGACGCCGAACTGAGCCGCATTGAAAACGGCAATTACATTTCCGAAGCGTCCGGAGTGAATAACGTCAATCAAAAGGTTAAGGACATAATCGGAATAGATTGTGACCAGTTCAAACAAATTGCCATGATTGCACAAGGCGATTTCAGAGAACTTTTGAAATCAGACAAAGACTCTCTGGACAAGAGAGAACTCATTTACCGCAAAATCTTCAAGACGGAGCTTTACAAGAAAATTGAAGACAAACTGAAAGATAAAGCTAAAGAAGCAAGCGTTGAACTGGAATCGTTCAAAAAAGAATCGTTGAACGCAATAAATAATCTCGAAGCGGATACCTACAGCGTACACAACGTACTGCTGCAAAAAGCTAAAAACGATGAGCTTACAACGGAAGCCGTAATTGAGCTTGCAAACAATCTAATTTCCGATGACGCAGAGATAATTACTTCTCTTGACGAAGATATCTCAAAAACAACTACGGCCGTTTCCGAGAAAAAAATCTATATCGAAAAGGTTAAAGACTTGCAGAACGTTCAAAAACAGATTGCACAGAACAACGCCGAACTCGAAACGATGAAAAACAAAACGGACGCCGCTCGTCAAAAGCTTGATGAAGCTAAAAAGAAATCACCGCTGATTACTGAATATCAGAAGCAGCTTAACACAATAGAAGATAAGCTCGGTGAATATGACCGCCTTGAACAAAAGAAAAATGAGCGTGAGTCTTGCCGGAAGCATCTTGAAGCGACAAACAACCGTTTAGAAAATAATACAAGAATTAAGTCTGAGAAAGCTGCTTCTCTTGAACAGACTTTCAAAAAGCTTGAATCTCTAGGAAATATCGAAAGCAAGCTAACCGCAGAAGAACATACGCTTAAAGAGGCAGCCGCCAAAAAGTCGGAGATTGACAGCCTGAGCCATAAGTTTTGTGATTTCACGGCAGCACAGAGCAAGTGGAAGCAGTCGCAGAATTCCTACGTGACTGCTCAGAAAGAGGCGATCGACCGAAAGAGAACGTATCTTAAAGCACTGTTTGGTTATGCACGGAGCGTTTCGGCAGAGCTTGACAATACAGAAGCTTTACTACGCAAAATAGAAAAATCTACGGCAAATTCCAATCAGGAGTTAAAACAGCTGGAGGGCATTGAAAAGGAAGTTACCGAGCTGGAATATAAACTGAATGAACTTCGCAGCAGTCTTACAAGCATTAACAGCCTCGCTAAAAAGGTATCTTCACTAGAAGAACTTAAAAAGGAATTTAAGGCTCAGCAGGAGTTGTACTCTAAAAAGCTTACTATAAGCGAAAAGCTCAGAACAGCATATTATAACGGTGAAGATCTTCGCCGCAGAAATATGGCAGGTATTCTCGCAGATGAGCTGCTTGACGGCACACCCTGCCCCGTATGCGGAAGTACTCACCACCCCTCCCCAGCGGCTCATTCACAGGAAGCTCCAAACGAAAAGGTTCTCCAAAAGATGAAAGCCGATTGGGAGAAAGCCGACAAAGAAGCTATTGACGAGGGCAAATTAACTGAAAAAAAGCGTGCTACAATCGAAAACAGCCGCAAATATATTGACGAACAATGTATAGCGTTATTCGGTGATAAATTCAGTTCTGATTTCACGGAGCAGGATATACACGTTCTCCTAAAAAGTAAGCAAGAGGAGATTTTAGATGAAGGCACTTTATTAAAGACAAAGTGGGTTACAGCTAAAGAAAACGCTGAGCGAAAAGAAAAACTAGCCTCTGAGATTGAAAAGCTTAATGAAAATTACAGCAAAACCCAAACATCATTCAATAAGCTTACAGAGAAAACCGCACTATGCCGCAGCAATGCCGATGCAGCCGAAGAGGAATTCAGAAAATATATCAGCGATACCTGCAAGTCGTTTTGTGTGCAGGCAGGTATTGAGAATACAGAAATGTTCTCGAATGAATACATTCCTGTTGACGCAGCAGACGGAAAAGTTATAAGCGAAAATCAGCTTAATGTATTCAAGAAAAATGCCGAGTTCGCCGCTGCCAACGCTGCCGAAAGCTGTAAAAAGGCAGCCGATTGTTACATGACATTCACAGAAAAGAGAAGCGTTTTAACGGCTGATTACACTAAAAAATTTGATATCAGCTATCTTGAAAAAAATGCCGAGCAGCGCATATCAGACGCTAAGGCTCAGATTAACAAGGAAACTGCTAAAGCACAGACCAATGTCGAAAACATTAAGCACTTGATTGACGAGAAGACTTCACTCTCTGAAAAGAAAATTAAGCTGGAAGAAGAACTCAACACACTTAATGACAACATAGTAAAGCTGGGCATTGAGAAAACCGAGCTTAGCACAAATCTTTCTGCATTAGACACTCGCTGCTTAGAAATCCGCAGCAGACTTGAATTCGAAAGCAAGCAGCTTGCGGAAAGGCAAATCAACAAACTGAGAGCCGATATCAATCAACTGAATAACGAACTTGACAAAGCCAACGAGGATTTACGGAGATGCAGTGAAGAGCTAAAAATATGCGAGGGCAAGCAATCGAATTTACAGGAGCGTTTAAAAGATTTTGAGGGAATCAGTGACAATCTCGAAGAAGAAGAGTTAAAGCTTAAAGAGCTTAACAAAAAGTTCGACACGCTCAATAACAGAAAGACTGAGGATTCTTCAAGACTAAGAAGCAACAGAAATAATCTTAATAGAATCCAAGAAACTCAGGATAAGATTAAAGTTTTGGAGAAAGACTCTGAAATGATAAACAAGCTCTACAACACCGCTAAGGGCAGAAAGAATAAGAAATCCTCAGAAGCGTCACTTGAAACTTACATTCAGTCGTACTATTTTGACAAGATTTTAGCCCACGCCAACAAACGCCTGAACACGATGAGCAGAGGACAGTACGAACTCCAAAAGCGTAATCAGAATGAAAACGAATACAGTTTAGCTCTTGACGTTAAGGATTACTTTGATACTTCGGAGAAAAACACAAGACCTGTAGCATCGCTGTCCGGCGGTGAATCGTTCATGGCGTCATTGTCGCTTGCACTTGGATTATCAGATGAGATTATGATGTCAAACGGCGGAATACGTCTTGACACAATGTTCATAGACGAGGGCTTCGGCTCGCTTGATGATGAAACACTGAAAAAGGCATTGGAAACTCTTGGCAACCTTACAGAAGACAACCGACTTGTTGGAATTATTTCGCATGTTACTCTGCTAAAGGAGAATATTGATAAGCAGATTGTTGTTAGCAAGAATGGTTATGACGGAAGCAGTATTAAAATAATTTCATAACTTATCCAAGTCAATTGTATTAACATCTGTATTCATACAGCAACGTATACATAACCCATACTTAAAGTGAAATGGTAGACTGAGCGACATTGTATCCCTCAGTCTACCATATTAGTTCACATTTTCACAACTATCTTTCCATTTACACTGCCCTCGTCCATGGCAATGCACGCTTCACGGATATCACAAAAATTATACACCGCACCAATCGGCGGTTTGAGATCATGCTCGTCCATAAACTTGAAAATATCCCGAATCGTTTTCTGCGTTGGATAATTGCTGAAAAAGCCTGTCAGATATACACCGTTAGGAATATCCTTTATCGGGTCAAAGTGATTCCACTCGTAGACCTTTCCGAGAACACCCGTATTACAGACAATGCCGCCTTGTTCAACGCTCATCATTGTATCTCTGACCGTTTTAATGCCGATAAGCTCCAGTGCCTTTGTTACACCTGATACTTTTCCACGAATACTTCCGTTATCGAGAATACACTTGTCACACCCTGCGGCTTCGAGAAGCTTCATCTTTGATTCTCTATGTGTCGTTCCGATGACAGTACAGCCGAAAGCCTTTGCAAGCTGTACCGCCGCATAGCCCAAAGCACAGGTGGCACCTCGCACAAGCAGATTATCTTCCTTTGTCAGCCGCAAGCATTGAAAGAGCGAACCCCAAGCGGTAAAATACGTTTCGGGTATTGATGCCATTTCTTCCCACGACAAATCAGATTCCACTGCAAAAACATGATGCGTGGGCAGCAGTGCATACTCTGCGTAGCTGCCGTTAAAACTCCTACCCATACCGCCCATGAGAGCTGCTACCTTTTGCCCTTTATCAAAATCACTGTCAGACGAGTCGACTATCTCCCC
>CACYEJ010000331.1 GCA_902773395.1 uncultured Ruminococcus sp. | reverse complement strand
TAAATACTTTTCAAATTACCAAGCACCTTATATAGCAATCCGTAAAGCTGCAAACTCTCCTCAGCGTCAAGCCCTACGCACTGTCCCATACTTCTGGGCACATTTACCGCTTTATGCTTTAGCTGGTCGCCCTCATTAGTAATTGAAACAATCAGCTCTCTTTCGTCATCGTCTGAGCGTCTGCGGCTAATATATCCTTTGCTCTCCAGCTTTTTCAGCACCGGAGTAAGTGTTCCGGAATCCAGAAACAGAAGACTGCCCAACGACTTGACGTTACAGCTTTTTTTCTCCCATAACACCAGCATTACAATATACTGTGTGTATGTCAAATCAAGACTGTCAAGCTGCGGCTTATATGCTCTCACAATCTCCTTTGCACAGGCATATAGGGGAAAGCAGAGTTGGTTTTTAAGCTTTAATTCTTCATATGTGTTGTTCTCCATTTTTAGAGTTCCTCACACTCCGGCTGCCTGCTGTGCCTCGTAAGCCTCTCTTACAGCCTTTGCAAGCTGGTCACCGCACGAAGTGGGACGTCTGCCGCATGTAACGCCCGAAAGCTTATTCTCTATCTCCTCAACAGTCATGCCGTTTACAAGAATCGGAATGGCTTTCAGATTACCGTTGCAGCCGCCTGTGAATATAACATTTGTAACAACATCGCCGTTAATGTCAAGCTTTATCTCTGTTGAACAGGTGTTCTTCGTTTTGTAAATATATTCCATATTATAACAGCTCCTTTATATTGGAATCAATCGACTCCGGTTTATCTGTAGGCGCAAAACGCTGCACCACGTTACCCTCTCGGTCAACTAGGAATTTTGTGAAATTCCACTTAATATTTGCACTGCCTAGCATACCCTTTTATTGAGATTTCAGATATTCAAAAAGAGGTTCTGCTCCCTCGCCGTTTACGTTAATCTTTGCAAACAGCTTAAATGTAATACCGAATCTGGAGCTGCAAAAGCTTGCAATCTCCTCTTCGGTACCGGGGGCTTGATTGCCGAATTGATTGCATGGAAAATCTAAAATCTCAAAACCCTGCTCATTGTACTTCTCGTACAAATCCTGCAAGCCGTCATACTGCGGAGTAAAGCCGCAGCCTGTTGCGGTATTGACAATCAGCAAAACTTTGCCCTTGTAATCAGACATACTCACGTTATTTCCCTTTGCGTCCTTTACTGTGAAATCATAGATACTCATAAACGTCACCTCTTAATGAAATTAATTTTGTAAAATTAGATTGCGTACAATCTTTTAGTTTATTTTACACAATCTTAAATTGTTTGTCAAGGGGGGAATAATTATTTTTTTCAAAAAATTTTATTAATTGAATCTTTACATTTATCGCTTTACAACAGATATATTGTTGTGATATAATAAATTTTGTATAAATCTGAATACAAATTTATCTATTTTAATAATCAATGCGTTGTTTTAAATCATAGTTTAAAGCAACAGCGTATAATAGAAAATAAGGAAGTGAAAGATGAATGTTAAAAATTCAGCATCTTACTAAAAAATACGGTGACAAAGTTGCCGTAGACGACTTAAATATTGAAATTAAAAGCGGCGAGATTTACGGCTTTATAGGTCATAATGGCGCCGGTAAAACCACTACAATAAAATGCTGCTGCGGTCTGCTGGAGTTTGATGAGGGAGAAATTTTTGTTGACGGAATCTCAGTAAAGGAAGACCCCCTCGAATGTAAAAAACGATTGTCATACCTGCCCGATAATCCGGATTTGTATGATTTTATGCCGGGTATAAAGTACCTTAATTTTGTGGCGGATATCTACGGAATGTCACAAGAGGAGCGTGAGGAGCAAATAAAAAAGCTTGCGGATATGTTCGGAATTACAGGTGACCTTGCCCAGCCGATAAGCAGCTATTCCCACGGCATGAAGCAGAAGCTTGCGTTGATATCAGCTTTTATGCACAAGCCAAAGCTTGTCTTACTGGACGAACCTTTCGTAGGACTTGACCCGGTGGCATCTCACAGAATGAAAGAGGAAATGCGCGCAGCCTGCAATGAGGGTGCTGCTGTATTTTTCTCAACTCATGTGCTGGAGGTTGCCGAGAAGCTTTGTGACAAAATCGCAATTATCAGCGGCGGTAGGCTGGTAATAAGCGGCAGCACAGACGAGGTAAAGGGCGCTGCGTCACTGGAGGACGTTTTCCTCAAATTGGAGGACGGCAATGAATAAGACTGTTTTTAAGCTTGTAAGAATAAAAATTTCCGGCAGTATTACATCAATGCTCAATTTCATGCGTGGCAGAGAGGCAAAGGGCAAAGGCTTTAATATAGGTACTGCAATTATTATAGCAATTATACTTATTGCATTCCTGATGATGATGGGCTTCTCTTTTGGAGTGGCAATGCTGCTTGGATATGAAATGTCTACAAAGGGCTGCTTGTGGCTGTTCTTTCCGATGGGATTTATATCCTCGGCGGTGTTTGCTCTTATTGGCACTATCTTTGCGGCGCAGTCTTATCTGTTTGACGCTAACGACAACAACCTGCTGCTTAGTATGCCAATCAAACCGTCATCTATTTTGATTAGCAGAATGTTGGCATTGTATGTTCTGAATTTTATTTACAGTACAATAATATTTCTGCCGGTTGGCTTGGCTTATGGAATATTCTTTCATTTTAGTGTGGCTTCGCTGATATATTTTATTTTGTCGCTGCTGCTTGTTCCATTGCTTGTAACTGCAATTGCAAGTATATGCGGATATATTATCGGACAGGTTTCATACAAAATTCCTAATAAAAATTTGTTGACGGTTATATTTGGTTTTTTGATTATTGGAACGCTTCTTGTAATCGGACTTAACCTCGGCGGTATAATTACTACCCTTATGGAAAATATTGATATTGTCGCAGATAGGGTAGAGAGCATATCAAAGGCGCTTTACTGGTACGGAAACGCTTTTCTTAACCCATTAGATCGACCGTATGATGTTTTGTCGATTGATTTGCCGTTTGCTAATCCGCTGCGTCTTAGCTTTTTGGAGATACTCCCTCTTACGGGAATTTGTCTGTTAGTTACATACCTTAGCTATTTGTTTATCTCAAAGAAATTCATCAGGACAATTACTCGCAAGGTGACAACCAAAAAGAAGAAATATGTTGAAAAGCCGATGAAGCCCACAAACCTGCAATACGCGCTTATAAAAAAAGAGGTTGGCTATTTTCTGAGTATACCGGCTTACGTAATGAATGCCGGCATGAGTACGATTATGTCTATAATGCTTGGCGTGGGAATACTCATGAGAGGCAAGCTCATTGTGGAGTGGCTGCCGAGAATGTTTCCGGACGCTTCAAGCAACCTTATAGCGTTGGCAGTCGGCTCTTCGCTTGCGCTGTGCTGTACGATTAACGATGTAACCGCACCGACTATTTCTCTTGAGGGCAAAACGCTGTGGCTGCTGAAATCAACTCCGGTTAAACCAATGAACATATTTTTTGCAAAGGCACTGCTTGCGCCGATAGTATCTTTGCCGGGTGTTCTTTTTACAGCGATTGCGAGTGCGGTGACATTGCAGCTTACGGCGGCTGATATTCTGTTTATATTTATGATACCGCTGCTTGCGTGCGTATTTTCGGGATTTCTGGGAATATGCGTCAATCTTAAAATACCAAGATTTGACTGGACAACCGAGATAACAGTTATTAAGCAGAGTTTGAGCGTTATATTCACATTGTTTTTGTCGATGTTCTTCACGGCTATTCCGTTTGTTGCAGCGATTGTGCCGGCGGCGTTTTTGGAGAGATTCTCGTCTGTATGGGCATATGGAATTTGTATAGTATATTTTTTCCTGTTGGTGCTTTTGGAAATTTTCTTCCTTGCAACGGACGGAAAGAAAATTTGGAATGAATTGGGTTAATTTTAAAATTTAAACTCGATACAAGTGAAATTAAAAACAAAAGCACTTCGGTTAGTACGGCTTCCGAAGTGCTTGATTTTGTATTTAATTCTTAAAAAACTTGTTGGGATTTACCCATTTGCCGTTTTCCTTGACAGCAACGTGAACGTGTGACGGCTCCGCTGTTTCACCGGGAATTGCGTAGACTGTACCAACAAAATCTCCGGCTGAGATTACCTCTCCCATTTGTACAAGCGTTGTTTGAGCAAGTCCGCAATAGTAGGATTCCACGCTGTCGGAATGTTCAACAACAACGACTGTTCCTAACATATCGTCATTATAAATGTCCTTAACTACTCCGTTTCCCATTGTTCGAATTTTGTCATCAACATCTGCTTCGTAGTCTATGCCGGTGTGTGCTCTGTAGTCGCCCAGCGTAG
>CACYEJ010000330.1 GCA_902773395.1 uncultured Ruminococcus sp. | reverse complement strand
TGCCCTTGGGGTATTTGCGGGTGACGGAACACCCCAAGAAGTCAAGCCGCCAGGCGAAGACTGATTGGCAGGTGTTCCTAATGCAGAACCCAGTCGCTGACGAAATAAATCAGCTTAGGGAAATAAACTACCCTCAGCGAAACTGAACAAACTATGATAGAGCAAGTATCAAAAAAATAAAGCAATCTCTAAACAAAATCTTTCGGTTAAAACAAAAAACAGGCAAGAGCTTGCGAATTGCCGGTCTAAGAAAGATAAGTGCTAAATCTTAAAGCTTTCGAGTATAAATCCATTATGTATTTATCATAACTTATCAACTTAAATTTTACTTTAAAAAAAATTTTAAACTCTCACCAAAAACCAAAAGGACAAGCACCCCAAAGGATACCTGCCCTTTTATTAATAAAAAAATCATTTTGCGTAGTCAATCGCACGTGACTCTCTGATAATATTCACCTTAACCTGACCCGGATAATCGAGGTCAGTTTCAATCTTCTTGCAGATCTCTCTTGCAAGCGGAATCATTCTTTCATCGTTTACAATTTCAGGCTTCACCATAATACGAATCTCACGACCTGCCTGAATCGCAAAGCATCTCTCAACGCCCTCAAACGATGCGGCAACCTCTTCAAGCTTCTGCAATCTCTTGATGTAGCTTTCAAGATTTTCACGCCTTGCACCTGGTCTTGCTGCGGAAATAGCATCAGCCGCCTGCACTATACATGCAACGATTGTTTTCGCCTCAATATCGCCGTGATGTGCGTGAATAGCGTGAACAACCTGCTCGCTCTCCTTAAACTTTCTCGCAACGTCCACACCGATTTCAACGTGAGAACCCTCAATCTCGTGGTCAAGTGCCTTGCCGATATCGTGCAGCAGTCCGGCTCTCTTAGCAAGCGTAGGATCCATACCAAGTTCACTTGCAATCATGCCCGAAAGCAGTGCAACCTCAATCGAATGATTAAGGACGTTCTGACCGTAGCTTGTACGATAGCGAAGTCTGCCCAAAAGCTTAACGAGTTCGTGATGAATACCATTCACGCCAACCTCAATAACAGCTCTCTCGCCCTCTTCTTTGATAATGCCTTCCACCTCACGGCGAGCCTTGTCAATCATCTCTTCAATTCTAGCCGGGTGAATTCTGCCGTCACCGATAAGCTTTTCAAGGGCAACCCTTGCAATCTCACGTCTGACAGGCTCAAAACACGACAGCGTAATAGCCTCCGGCGTATCGTCAATAATCAGGTCAACGCCGGTAAGAGTTTCGATAGTGCGGATATTTCTACCCTCACGACCGATAATTCTGCCCTTCATCTCATCACTGGGCAGCGGCACAACAGACACAGCAGCCTCCGCAACGTGGTCCGCCGCACATCTCTGAATGGCGAGTGAAATAATATTTCTTGCTCTCTTATCCGCCTCTTCACGAAGCTTTTGTTCGTAGTCCATAATTCTGACTGCTTTTTCGTGAGTAAGCTCCGCCTCAAGGCTGTTTAGCAAATATTCCTTAGCCTGCTCCGAGGTGAAGCCCGAAAGCCTCTCCAACACGTCAAGCTGACTTTTCTTTACAGACTCTGCCTCAGCAAGTCTATCCTCTGCCTGTTTAAGCTTTTTGGAAACGTTATCCTCTTTCTTTTCGAGGTTATCCATTTTTCTGTCAAGAGTTTCCTCTTTCTGCTGAACACGTCTTTCCTGACGCTGAACCTCTTTGCGTCTGGCGTTAAGCTCCTTTTCGGTTTCATTTCTGAACTGATGAACCTCATCTTTACCTTCAAGGACATATTCCTTTTTCTTTGCTTCCGCTTCCTTTACGGCTTCCTCAACAATGCGTTTCGCCTCAGCCTCAGCCGAGCCTATCTCTGCCTCTGCGATCTTCTTGCGGTGAGAAACACCCGCCAAAAAACACGCCACACCTGTTACGATAGCCACAACAACGGTAAGCAAAATTGCCAACCAAATTTCCAAAGTAGTCTGACACCTCCTTGTTTAGTCTGATTTTCTTAGATCTAATTTAAAAATTCGTGAAAGAATAATCAACTCTGGTGCCGTTTCTACAATGCAATCCAATATTTGTTATTTTAAAAATGATATATCACCGCATAAAAACACAATAATCCGTAAATACTACAGACATATGCCGATGATATGTATTCTTAGAAAGTTATTCTGTTTTCAAAGTATTAAGTATACAAAGCTAAAAGCTGCCAATAATATAAACGGATCAGCGAATTTGATAAAAAAACCTTCAAACGTATGATAATACGCAATCAAATTCGAAGCCTGTGTCATAATATCAACGACCGCAACGTCACAAGCAATTGTCGGTCATCATTAATTTCCGTCCGCTGCTAAGCGAAACAAAGTCACTGCCGTACAGACACGAGCAGCACTATCTATACAAAATAAGATAAAAAATAAATAACAGCACAATCCAAACAATATGGAATAAGCATATATAAAAAACGGGCTAAAGAGTCCAATTATTAAAATAGGAACAAAAAGTTCCGGGGCATCTGCAAAACAGCATATCAAACGGCAAACGAATTTGCACAGCGTAAAAATACCCTGTATATATTTTAATGCTAAATTCCTGATTTGTCAATATGTTATAAAAAACAAAAGAACAAATTATAATAATTTTTTTGCATTATCGTTTATATTTTTTTAACAAATGGTAAATTTTACGAAACCGTTATAAAAAATGTTATAAATTTCTAAAAAAGACTTGTAAAAAATTCTAAAATAGGATAAAATATAAGAGAACTAATTTTTAGTTTTATAACTATTTTATTAAAATTTTAGGAGGATAAATCAAATGGCAGTAAAAGTTGCAATTAACGGCTTCGGTCGTATCGGTCGTCTTGCTTTCCGTCAGATGTTTGGTGCTGAGGGTTACGAGGTAGTTGCTATCAACGATCTTACAAAGCCTTCAATGCTCGCAAATCTTCTCAAGTATGATACAGCACAGGGCGGCTATTGCGGTAAAATCGGTGAGAACCTTCACACAGTAGAGGCTGATGACGAGGCTAACACAATCACAGTAGACGGCAAGACACTCACAATCTATGCTAAGGCTAACGCAGCTGAGCTTCCTTGGGGCGAAATCGGCGTTGACGTAGTACTTGAGTGCACAGGCTTCTATTGCTCAAAGGCAAAGTCTCAGGCTCACATTGACGCAGGTGCT
>CACYEJ010000329.1 GCA_902773395.1 uncultured Ruminococcus sp. | reverse complement strand
GGGTGACGGAACACCCCAAGAAGTCAAGCCGCCAGGCGAAGACTGATTGGCAGGTGTTCCTAATGCAGAGCCCCGTCGCTGACGAAAGAAACTAGCGTAGAATAATAAACTACCCTCAGCGAAACTTAATAGACTTTCTATAGAAAATAAATCAAACCAAACCTAAAAATAAAATCTTTCGATAAAAACTAAAACAGGCAAGAGCGTGCGAATTGCCGGACGTAGAAAGGGAAGTGCAAAACAAAAAATACAAGCATAAAAACAAGCAAGAGCCTGCGAATTGCCGGTCAAAGAAAAATAACTGTAATATAAACTCAAAAAGACCTAAGATAACAAAAAATTCTCCAGCAGCTCCACAGTTTCAATGATAAACTCCGCACCGTATTCCTCAAATTCAGCTCTATTTCCGTAGCCGTAAAGAATAGCAATACATTCAAGCCCCACCTCGTGAGCTCCGATAATATCATGCTTTCTGTCGCCAACCATAACTGCCGTGCTTAAATCGTCAATGCCTGCCTCTTTCAAAGCATATTTGAGAACGTCTGTCTTTGTGTTTCTCTCAGCGTCAAGCGTGCTGCCTGCTATCAGGTCGAAATACTTAGTCACACCAAATCTGTCCAGTATTCTCTTTGCATACACCTCAGGCTTTGATGTGGCTAGAATAACCTTTCTGCCGTTGTTTTTAAGTGTTTCTAAAAGATGTGCAATTCCGTCATAAAGCTTGTTTTCAAAAATACCTGTAATTGTATAATACTCTCTGTAGTATTGTATACCTAAATCAATCGTTTCATCATCAAAATTATAAAAATCTCTAAATGACTCTGAAAGCGGCGGCCCGATAAATTTCATTAGTGTGCTTTTATCCTCTACGGGAAAGCCGAGTTTTTCCAGAGAATATGCAACGGAATTTATGACACCCTCAGCCGAGTCTGTTACCGTGCCGTCCAAATCAAGCAGTATATATTTGTAGCTCATAGTATATTAACCTACAAACTCAGCTACACAACGCTTGTATGCCGCAACAGGATCATCAGCCTGTGTAATCGGTCTGCCTACTACAATGTAATCCGAGCCGATTTCACGAGCCTTAGCCGGAGTAGTAACACGTACCTGATCTCCAATGTCGCCGTCTGCAAAGCGAACGCCCGGAGTAACCGTAATGAATTCGCTGCCGCAAACGCTGTGTACCTTCTCAGCTTCGAGCGGCGAGCAAACTACACCGTCCAAACCGGCTTTCTTTGCGTTCATTGCATAGTGCATAACAACCTTGTCTATAGGTTCGTTAATGAGTAAATCTTCCTTCATTCTCTCTTCGCTTGTAGAGGTGAGCTGCGTAACGGCAATTAAAATCGGGCGTGTGCCGTCCTCTCTTGTAAGACCCTTAACAGCAGCTTCCATCATGGAAACAGTGCCGGCTGCATGAAGATTGCACATATCAACGTCAAGCTCCGAAAGAACTCTCATAGCCTTCATAACAGTATTGGGAATGTCGTGAAGCTTCAGGTCAAGAAAAATCTTATGACCCATTGCCTTGATTTCCCGAACGATATCAGGGCCGGCTGCGTAGAAAAGCTCCATACCTATTTTTACAAACGGCTTTTCTTCCTTGAACTGTGAAAGAAAATCAATTACCTCCTGCTTGCTGCTAAAATCACAAGCAATAATAACGTCCTTACCCATTAGTGACTACCTCCTATAATTTCCGCTAAGCTGTCGATTTTGAATTGTGACATAACCTCCGGCAGCTCTTCAATAATATTTTTGCAGGCAAACGGCTCAACAAGATTAGCAGCTCCAACCTGAACTGCGGTTGCACCTGCAAGCATCATCTCGATAACATCTCTTGCAGAGCTTACTCCGCCCATTCCTATAATAGGAATTTTTACAGCTTCAAAAACCTGATAAACCATTCGAACTGCAACAGGGAAGATCGCCGGTCCTGAGAATCCTCCCATTTTGTTTGCGATGACAGGCTTTCTTGTTTTAAGGTCAATTCTCATTCCCATGAGTGTATTTATCAGGCTGATTCCGTCTGCGCCGGCAGCCTCGCAAGCCTTGGCAATTTCTGCAATATCCGTAACATTCGGGCTGAGCTTGATATAAACAGGCTTCGTGGTAACAGCCTTAACAGCTTTTGTGACCTCAAAGGCGGAGCTTGCGTTTGTGCCAAAGCTCATACCGCCGTTGTGAACGTTCGGGCAGCTTATGTTTACTTCGATTATGCCTACCTGCTCCTGAGCGTCAATTTTCTCACATGAGTAAGCATATTCGTCAATCGAAAATCCGCTTATGTTTGCAATAACGGGTTTC
>CACYEJ010000328.1 GCA_902773395.1 uncultured Ruminococcus sp. | reverse complement strand
TTGTCAATATCCCGAAGAATAGTTCCTCAGCGTGTTTATTATACTACATCTAAAAAAAAATTTCAATACCTTTTTTAAAAAAAAGTTACTAAAGTGTAAAAAAAATTCGTTTTAATTTTTGGTTTGTTCATAAATTCCCGATTTCTCCAACTACACTCACTAAAATTTTTCTTTAGATATATTTATTTCTTTTTCTTTAGCACTATAGCAGCAATACCACCGGCAGCAACTATTATGCAAGCCACAATACCTATGATTATCCCCTTTGGGAATCTGCCCTTGCTGTCAGCGCTGCTGCTTACATAATCCTGAGTTTCCGTTCTTATTGCCGGCACACTCTCAAAAGCGTCCTCTTCAATATCCTGTTGTTTGCGAAGCTCAGTATCTAAAGCGGTGTCGGTACTCTTATCATTAGAAGTATCGGCTGCTGTGTCGGTTGATTTACTCTCCGGCTTGCTTGACTCTTTAGAAGATGTATCAGTTGACTTTGATTTTGTATCAGCCTTGCTTGAAGAAGCCGCGCTGCTTGTCTTAGAGCTGTTGTTCTGCGACGGTGACTGTACGGCTGAGCTTGCTGCCGATGAAGAAGTTGGATCATCAATTTTTGTTGCCGTACCGTCATCAACAGAAGCTGAACTTGTGTCTGCCGGAGAAGGGTTCTCGCTGACGTACTGACCGCTGCCCTCTAACGAAACGGTATATGACAGACAATTAAAATCAGTTTCCTCAACGCCTGCGCTTGTTATTCTGAAAGCGTCCTGAACCTGAAAGTTAATAATTGAATCAACGTCTGCAATATCCTGCTTGGCAACAAACACGGCGCTGTAGACATCTGTTTTATTAGTAAAGTTTACGCCGTGAGCGCCAAACAAAACAGCCCAAAGCAGCTCGCCCGGCTCATTAGGATTAGACAATCCGGTACCGTCGAGAGTTTCATCAGACAGAAAATCGAGCTTATCCTTGTCGTAGTTAATCTGAATTGTAGCGCTGCCCATATGGTCTTCGCCCTCAATGCTGACTCTTACCTCGATAGTATCGCCCATTTTAGCAGAAACAGCAGCAAACGCCGGACAAACCGAAGCAGCAAGCATAACAGCCGAAACGACAATTGCAGAAATGCACTTTATAAATCTTCTCATAATCTGCACCTCATTAGTAGCCGTCGGGATTATTGGACTGCCAATTCCACAAATCACGGCACATATCCTCCAAAGTAAGCTCGGCTGTCCAGTTCAGAAGCTCCTTAGCTTTTTCGGCATTGGCATAATATTCGGGAAGATCTCCGGCACGTCTTGGCTTAATTTCATACGGTACGGGAATATTATTGACAGCAGAGAACGTATTGACAACCTCCAGCACGCTGTGACCATTTCCCGAACCGAGATTAATCGCCTCTGCGCCCGTGTGCTTGTCGGCATACTCCAAAGCAGCGACATGACCCTTAGCAAGGTCAACAACATGAATGTAATCACGCACGCCTGTACCGTCCTTAGTTGGGTAATCGTCACCGAAAACGCCAAGCACCGGAAGCTTGCCTGTAGCTACCTTAGCAACGTAAGGAAGAAGATTATTCGGAATACCGCTCGGATCTTCGCCAATTCTGCCGCTGGAGTGAGCGCCAATCGGGTTAAAGTAGCGGAGCAGAACAGCGGACAGCTTTTTGTTGGCATTTGCAGCGTCCTTTAGAATCTGCTCTATCATAAGCTTTGTCCAGCCGTAAGGATTAGTACAGCCGGTAATTGGCATAGTTTCAACATAAGGAATAGGGTTATTCTCGCCGTAAACAGTAGCGGACGAGCTGAACACGAATTTGTTCACGTCAAATTTTTCCATTACCTCAAGAAGTGTAAGAGTAGCGTCAATATTATTTCTATAATACATCAGCGGTTTTTGGCAGGACTCACCAACTGCCTTATAGCCGGCAAAATGAATTACAGCCTCAATCTGCTGCTCAGTGAAAAGCTTTGTCAAAGCCTCTTTGTCTGCAACGTCGATAGAATAAACATCAACATCTTTACCTGTAATTTCTCGAATTCTTTTGATTACCTCCGGCTTGCTGTTGGAAAAATTATCGGCAATGACAACATCATAACCCTTTTCCAAAAGCTCCACGCAGGTATGCGAGCCGATATAACCGGCACCGCCTGTAAGTAGTACTTTCATAGTTCCTCCTAAAATATATTTATTTTATATATAATAAGCAAATTAATATATATTTAAACTCTAACTTTTCTGACGGCAGGCAGAAGCAGACTATTCACGATACCGGTAAATGCGCCGGTAAACATCGCCACAATAATAAGAAACGGCAGATAAAAAAACACCGAACTACCTATTATAATGAAAGCAGCGATAAGCTGACCGAGATTATGGCTCACAGCCCCCATTACACCGATACCAACATACCCCAGCTTTTTTCTGTCGTAATTCATAAGCAGCCACATCACAAACATACTAAGCAGACTTCCGCAAAGGCTCAGAAATCCGGCAACAGGGCCTCTTGTAATCACCGCAAAAAAAGCCTTAATTAACGTTGTGCACAATCCGCCTGATAATCCGTGAAGGTCAGTAGCAGTCATCACGGCAAGATTTGCAAGACCAAGCTTTGCGCCGGGTATCGGCAGTTCCGGAAGCATTCCCTCCAGAAACGAAAGCACAATCGTAAGAGCCGAAAGCATTGCCGTCTGCGCAAACGCTGTTGATTTAAATTTATTTGAAGATTTATTTCTTTTCATTTTAAATACGCCTTATGTTACCCTACCATTACATCTATATCCGAAGCTTCGCCGCCCTTCAGCGCAACCGAAACATGAGCCGGCAAGCAAACGACAGCCTGACCCGATTTCGTAATTTTTCCGGTATTCACGCAGACTTTATCTCCGCAGTCCGAGCTTATAACCTGAACGCCGTCAGACATTACTTTCAGAATAATATGATATTCATCGTCAATTTCTATTTCCGAACCCTCCGAAATCTCCGACAGATTCGCAGTATAAACAATTGAAGAATCCTTTTTTACAACGACCTCCAGCGCCTCATCGCTGCCGCCGCTCCTCAGCAGCACCGTGCCTGTTGCAGCCACAGTCAATGCCGCCATAAGCACAAAATCCCACACGGTAACACGTTTTCTCTCACTATTTTTACTGCTGTTCCGCATTACCTTTTACCAACGCTTTAGCCATTTCCAATATCTCCTCGTAGTTGTATGCAGTCTTAATGCTGTCAACGGTTTTATCCTTAGTATACTCGCCGCAGCGTTTTTTACAATAATTCTGAATGAGAGTATACTGTGAGCGGAAATCGGCATTTGAAGAATTGTCAAGCTTATATTCCCATTCCGAAGAAATTCTGTTATTGTCAAGAATCTCACACAGCACAGCGCCTACATACACATTGCCCTTATGGTCAAGAAATTCTGACACATCATCGTTATATTTTCCGGTGCAAAGGTAGTGATACGCACTGTAGAAAGTAATTTCCTCGGACTTAGGCTTATTGAAGTAAGACATATCATCTCCGGTAAGGTCACTTATTTTATAGAAAACATACTGCGCTCTGCCCTCGTTAAGCTCAACTCTCTGCTGATAATCGGAAAACTCAGGGTATAACCTCTGCTGATAGTCCCTAATAATTACATACTCGGCAACCAACTCGTTAAGCTCATTTTTCGAACCGACATTACGCATATCGTCAATAATACGGTACTGCAAGCCGGTGAGCGCAATATTCTCCTCGTCCATAGCAAAGCTCATAGTATTTTCCGCTACAGGTCTGTCGGGAGATTCCATTGCGTCTTGAAAGGTCTGCTTGACATAAGTTTCCTTTAAAGAGCTGTTGCCGTTGAGGTTTACCATATTTTCATTATATTTTATGTACATTATATCTTCATTTTTAATTTCTATGTATCCCAAGCTATCATTAGAGAATCTGAGAGCAATAGACCTCGGCGAAAAAGAGGAAAATCTGTACAGCATAATATCGCTGTAATCATCAGGCATTTCTATTTTCTGGGTATAAGCGTAACCGGACATATCAAGGTTTATTGCATACGCGCGACCTGTGCTTTG
This sequence comes from uncultured Ruminococcus sp., assembly GCA_902773395.1. The sequence goes on along the minus strand of CACYEJ010000328.1, from coordinate 3,345 downwards.
CGACACAACTATACAGCCCTGTTTTCTGGGATTATAGTTGACGTCCCAAATTTGCTTATTGCCCTTTCTGCTGTCGAAGAGTGAAACAATATCACACACATCAGAAACAGCATTCTGGTCAAGCTCCTCAAGATTTTCAAAAGATGTATTCACCGCCTTGTTAGTCACCAAATCAACGCACAGCACAATCAGCACAACACCTATCAAAATAAGAAGTACATTAAAAATTTTTTTCAAACCGTTCATTTTCTACCCCACAATTAAAACAATACAGAAAGTCTATTTTAATACATCTTATATATTACCGCATTTAAAGAATTTTTTCAATATTATTTAGGCAATATTTTTTTAACAAGCTTTTAACATTTTATAAATTTACAAAGAATAAAATGTGCAATGATACGGAATTCTTTTATAATAAAAATTTTTTCAAAAAAGTATTGACAAATATAAAAGTTTCTGATATAATATTTATTGTCGTTGGGGAATTGTGTAACGGTAGCACGACAGACTCTGACTCTGTTTGTTGGGGTTCGAATCCCTATTCCCCAGCCAGCAACCCTCGCAGCTTATGCTTCGGGGATTTTTTTTATATTAAATTTCAATAGGCAAATATTTTTTTCGCTCACTATAAGTTAAAAAGACTTCTGTTAATCATCACGATTGAACAGAAGTCATTTTTTATATTAATATTTTAAAATCAAAAAATATTATTTAGCAATAATACTTTCGCCGTCCATTTCCTTAGGCTGCTCAATACCCATAATTTCAAGCATTGTCGGAGCGATATCAGCCAATTTGCCGCCCTCTCTCAGCTTGCACGGATATCCAACCACACAGAACGGAACCGGATTTGTTGTATGTGCTGTAAACGGAGAACCGTCTTCCTCAAACATCTTATCAGCGTTGCCGTGGTCTGCTGTGATAAGCGACACACCGCCCATTTTAGCGATTGCGTCTGTAACCTTGCCTACGCACTCGTCAACAGCTTCAACAGCCTTTACTGCCGCCTCAAAAATACCTGTATGTCCAACCATATCGCAGTTTGCGAAATTGAGAATAATCACGTCATATTTACCGCTCTCGATAGCAGCAACGCACTTCTCTGTAACCTCGTAAGCACTCATTTCAGGCTGCAAATCGTAGGTAGCAACTTTCGGAGAATCCACAAGAATTCTGTCCTCACCCTTGTAAAGTGTCTGTACACCGCCGTTAAAGAAGAACGTAACATGAGCGTATTTCTCAGTTTCGGCAATTCGAAGCTGTGTCATATCCTTCGAAGAGATGAACTCGCCAAGAGTATTAGCAAGTGACTGCGGCTTAAACGCAACCGAAACATTAGGCATAGTAGCGTCATACTGTGTAAAGCAAACGAACTTAACCGGGAAGAAGCCATTTCTTCTCTCAAAGCCCTTGAAGTCCGGATCAACGAAAGATCTTGTAATCTCTCTTGCACGGTCAGGACGGAAGTTAAAGAACACGATAGAATCGTTAGGCTTAACAGTACCCTCTTTGTCAACCACCATTGGGATAACAAACTCGTCTGTTACTTCGTTCTCATAAGAATCGCCGATACCCTTAACAGCACAGCAAGCCTCAACGCCCTCGCCGTAAACCATAGCCGAGTAAGCCTTTTCAACTCTGTCCCAGTTATTGTCACGATCCATAGCGTAATATCTGCCGGCAACGGTAGCGATTTTACCAACGCCGATTTCCTCAAGCTTTTCTGTAAGCTCAGCCGCAAAATCCTTTGCGCTTGACGGAGGAACATCTCTGCCGTCGAGGAAACAGTGAACATAAACCTTTTCAAGACCGCTCTTCTTAGCAAGCTCCAGAAGTCCGTAAAGGTGAGTGTTGTGGCTGTGAACACCGCCGTTCGAAAGCAGACCCATGAGATGAAGCGACGAATTGTTTGCCTTGCAGTTCTCTATAGCCTCGGTAAGAGCCTCGTTCTCGAAGAAATCGCCGTCCTTAATAGACTTGGTAATTCTTGTAAGCTCCTGATAGACAAGTCTTCCGGCGCCCATATTTGTATGACCAACCTCACTGTTGCCCATTTGACCGTCCGGCAAGCCAACGTCCATACCGGAAGCGCCGATTGTTACAAACGGATTCTCAGCGAACAGCTTGTCGAGATTCGGCGTATTGGCAGCAGCAATAGCGTTACCCTCGGGAGGTGCAATGCCGAAGCCGTCCATAATCAACAAAATAATTGGTTTTTTCATTATAATAAACTCCTGTCAATTAAGCGTTAGCAGCAGCAACGATAGCAGCGAACTTGCCTGCAACGAGTGAAGCGCCGCCAATCAAACCGCCGTCTACGTTCTCCTTGCTGAGAAGATCGGCAGCATTAGCGTCATTCATAGAACCGCCGTACTGAATTGTTACGCCGTCTGCAACTTCCTTGCTGTATAGCTTAGCGAGAGTAGCGCGAATGAAAGCGCAAACCTCCTCAGCCTGAGCCGAAGTAGCTGTGAGTCCTGTACCGATAGCCCAAACAGGCTCGTAAGCGATAACAACATTCTTCATATCCTCAGCGGAAACACCGGCAAAATCAAGCTTAATCTGTCTTGCAACAACCTCTTCTGTAATATTGCTCTCACGCTCGGAAAGAAGCTCGCCAACGCAAACGATTGGTTTCAAACCTGCTGCAAGAACAGCCTTTGTTCTCTTGTTTACGGTTTCGTCAGTTTCGCCGAAGTACTGTCTTCTCTCGCTGTGACCGAGAACAACGTACTCAACGCCGCACTCTTTAAGCATACCTGTAGAAATTTCGCCAGTGAAAGCGCCCTTCTCTTCCCAGTGAGCATTTTCAGCGCCAATCTTGATGTTTGTGCCCTTAACAGCTTCAACAGCAACAGCAATATCAACGTAAGGAACGCAAGCGACAACCTCGCACTGCGCGTCCTTTACAAGCGGAGCAAGCTCTGTAAGGAGAGCCTTTGCCTCGCTGGGAGTTTTATTCATTTTCCAGTTACCAGCAATTACAGCTTTTCTTAATGCCTTGTTCATTTTTATAACTTCCTTTCAATATTTATAGCACAAGGCGGAGGGTTGAGTTCCGCCTTGCAAAAATTTTCAAATATACTAACAAGCATTAAGATTTAGCACTCTTCTTTCTTAGACCGGCAATTCGCAAGCTCTTGCCTGTTTTGGGTCTAAGATAAAAAAATTATTTTTTGATAGCTTTGATTTATTTATTCTATTGAAAGTTTGTTTGGTTTCGCTGAGGGTAGTTTTTTCCTCTTCTCAGCTTTCTTTCGTCAGCGACGGGGCTCTGCATTAGGAACACCTGCCAATCAATCTACGCCTGGCGGCTTGACTTCTTGGGGTGTTCCGTCACCC
>CACYEJ010000327.1 GCA_902773395.1 uncultured Ruminococcus sp. | reverse complement strand
GCAATTTCAATACCGAGATTAACTGCGATATTGGCTTTTTGAGTAAATCCATGAAAATTATACATATATAAACCTCCCATTAAACTTTATAATTCATATTTATAATATTTTTATTGCAGTTACCTATTAACTTTACAAACAAAATATATACGGCAACTCTTCAACTTACACCGCCAGATTGTTTCTAAGCAGAGTCGCTCTAACGGCATCACGCTCCTGAGGATTAAGCGGCTTTCCGGTATAATGCACCAGCGTTGCCGGCTGTATCTCAACAATAAGACGATTAACCGTATCAAGAGAAATCCCGTCTATCAAACCAGAAGTAATTCCAAACCTGATATTAGACAAATGTCTTAACGCTTCATCGCCGGTAATCAGTCTAGCGCTTTTCAGAATACCCTCCGAACGATAAATACTATCCTGCACATAAAGCTGCTTTGAAAGAGTTTCTCTCGCCTGAAGCTCCTGATTTATAAGCTGACGTGTTATATTCTTAAGGTTCTCAACGGCAGTTTTTTCACTTATGCCAAGTGATATTTGATTTGACATCTGATACATAGCCGCAACAGGTTCCGTACCCTCACCGTAAGCGCCTCGGATAGCAATACCAAGCTTTGCCAGATTCTCTGAGATTTTCCTCATGGCCTTTGTAGCTTGCAGCGCCGGCAGATGAAGCATAACAGACGCTCTCATACCTGTACCCAAATTTGTCGGGCACTGTGTCAAATAACCCAAGGTGTCGGAAAACGCAAATTTAAGACGTTCGTCAAGCAGTGTGTCAATACGGCTTGCCTGTTCATATGTTTTGTCAAGCTCAAAGCCCTCGGACATAACCTGCAGCCTGATATGATCCTCTTCGTTTATCATAATAGACACGCTCTCATCGTCAAGCAGAAGCAGCGCTTTCTCGGATTTGCCCGAAATGAACTCCGGACTTACAAGATGACGCTCCACAAGAGAAACTTTTTCCCCCATATCTATATTATCCACATCAACACATGTAAAATGTGTCGAAATAACTGAATTGCTGTTTAGAACCGCATCTTTTACCTTTTCTACAATCTTATGTTTGATATTGTCATCACATCTTACCGGGAAAGGATACTCCTCTAAATTTCTCGCAAATCTTATTCTCGTACTGATAACGACATCACCTGACGAGCCGTTTTTCTCATACCACTTTTTATCCATTATAAATTACCTCCCTGTGATGCTTTTAACTCCTTGATTTTATCACGCAGCTGAGCCGCTTTTTCAAACTCCTGCTCATTTACGGCTTTTTGCAGCTGAGCGGAAAGCCGATCCAATTCTGACGGCATATTTTCTGTTTTGCCTTTAGGACTTTCCTCAGCATAAGAACCGCTTTGCAGCTGAGGTTTACGCAGTTTCTTTCCGGTATGAACGGTATTTCCGTGTATACGTTTTATTGACGGAAGCAGTCTGTCATAAAAAACTTCGTAACATTTTGCGCAGCCCACTCTGCCTCCCTTAGTGATCTGAGCAAAAGTAATACCGCAGTTAGGGCAATGTCTTTCCTGAGCAAGAGCCGATGTTATTGGTTCGCCCATAAAGCCGCTCATCAGAGAACCGATATCGAAGAAATCGTTAAAACTGAACATATTTCCATAACCCTGCTTTGCAGCGCACTCGGAGCAAAGGTTCATTTCCGTAAGTTCACCGTTTATGATAGTTTTTACATGAGTATTTGCTTGTTTGTTTTTACATACCTGACACAACATAATGTACACTCTCCTTTTTAGTTCTAAATCATATTTATAAATCATTCCGTTAAAAACTAACGGATCCGACAGCTGCATATAAGCCTACTCCAAATTCAAAAGCATATTCTTAAGAACTGCTGCCCGTACACTGTCACGATATTCAACCGGCAATGTTTGGTAAGGACGTTCCCCGACAGCCGCCGTCAGCAGTCTTGCAGAAGACAGAGAAATAAGCTCTCTCGTCAGCAATTCCTTGATAACCGCAGCGGCTGTACGAGCATCTATTTTATCTCCTATCGTATTGATTATATGCATTACAGCGGTACGTTTATCCATATGCACACGAGTTATCTTGATATAGCCGCCGCCTCCTCTTCTGCTCTCTACAATGTATCCTTGTTCGGGGGTAAAGCGTGAGGTAATAACATAGCTGATCTGAGAGGGTACGCAGCCCAATGTTTCGGCAAGCTCATTCCGTTTTATCTGGGCGCCTCCGTCATTCTCTTCCAGCATATCAATAATATACTGTGCCACCAAATCGCTTATTCTCATATTTCTCATCTCTTTTCATGTACTGTCAGCAATACTAATGGCTCATTTACGATAATTGACTGATATAGATTAAAGTGAAATCTTCCATTTCGCTTTATTAACGTCACACTATCCCCTGCCGCCCGGTTTTTTCATGG
>CACYEJ010000326.1 GCA_902773395.1 uncultured Ruminococcus sp. | reverse complement strand
GTCGGGAGTTTCAATATAATCGCCGTCGTTTTCTCCGACAAGCGACTGCACAAGCGTATGATTAAAGCTGTAATCATATACGGTTATGGTTTCCTCACCGCATCTGTCACAGGGGGCAGTATACTCAAACCTCGTTCTGACCGCCAGATCAACAACTCCGGCTCTGTTTACTGCATCAGCCCAAACCTTTACAGGTGTTTTAAACGGCAGCGTCCCGTTAAAATCCAAGTCACGAAGATCCAATTCATACTCGGCACTGAGATTTTCGTTCTCGGTCAAGAAAACTCTTTTTAATTCCAACAGCATAACGCACCTCAATAATCTACGCAAAACTTCGGTTTTACTTGAAATACCGCATTTTATTATACTATACTAAAGAATTTTTGTCAATATTAAAAATGTCACAAATAAAAAGATTTTTTATTATGACCCTTGTATAAATCAGTCCTCATGCGGTGAAAGACGAGTACCCTTTGGTTTCTCTCTGTGACGGTCTTCCAGCATAAACAGTATTGAAATTACCGACAGCATTGTGATAAGAACATACACAATCATACTCACCAAAGCACCAATTCCCAGATAAAGCTCTTCACTTGCACCAAGCGGCAAAGCGATACCCAAACAGCCCACAATGCCTAAAATAATACCCGCAAGATTCTTTGCATTACTCTTCTTATCGAAGAACATAAAGAAAAAACCAATAAATGGAATTGCAATATACATGCCGCCGAAAAAGGCATTATGATACATCGGAGTATCGCCGCCCATAGAGCCTAACGCCAGATTCAGAGCAGTCATATTTATATACGTTTCCTTGCCGTCAACATCAACATACGCGCCGGCAAAGGTAGTTGAGAGCATATATCCCGCTACAATAAAAAGAGCAATCAAAACTCTGCGTATATTGCGGCATCTTTTAGACTCAACACTCCCCATTATCTCTCACCGCAAAAGCCCTTTCTGTAAGCGTCTATAGTTGAGCAGATAATCTCAACAGCCTTTTCTCTGCCCTGCACCTCATCAACGGCAGTTTCCTTATTCTCCAAAGTCTTGTAGACTGTAAAGAAATGGCTCATCTCGTCAAAGATATGCTTAGGAAGCTGTGAAATATCGGTGTATTCATTATATGTAGGGTCATTGAAAGGAATAGCGATTATCTTCTCGTCATTTCTTCCGTTATCAATCATCTTAATCACGCCCACCGGATAGCAGCGAACAAGAGTCAGCGGCTCAATCTGCTCGGAACAGAGAACAAGAACATCAAGAGGGTCTTTATCGTCAGCGTAGGTTCTCGGAATAAATCCGTAGTTTGCCGGATAGTGAGTAGATGTATAGAGTATTCTGTCAAGAATAAGCATACCTGTTTGCTTATCAAGTTCATATTTAAGCTTGCTGCCCTTTGAGATTTCTATAACAGCTACGAAATCCTCAGGGGAAACTCTATCTGCACTGATATCGTGCCAAATATTCATCATATCATTACTCCATTCAAGTATTTGATTTAGTTTCTTGTCGAACATCTTTATTATAATACATTCTTTGCAGAATTTCCATAGATAATTGATATGATAAAGTAAAGGTAACAGAATTGTAATTTATGAATTTTCACTATTTTCAAACTGTGATTGCTTCGCCCAAGCCGAATGAATATATCACACACTGCGACACAAGCTTTCCTGTAGCCTGCTCGATTGCAAGCTTATAAAGCCTAAGCTGCGGGGCATACATATCGGCAAGCTGCTCTTTGCTTTTGCCAAAGTCGGTTTTATAGTCAACTATAATTATTCTGCCGTTCTCCTCGAACAAACAGTCAACCGCACCTTGCAGGATAATCGGCTCCTCGCTGTACGGAAATTCAAGCGTACTATCGGCAAGTCCGGCAGGTATCTCAACCGTAAATCTGAATTCACGCTCCAGCATATTCGAAGCTGTCATTCTGTTCATCAAATTGGAAATCAGGAAAGAATACATTTTTTCCCTATCAATTGACTCACCCTGAACAGCTGTTAAAAATCCCCTTGTTACAAGCCGTTCTATCTCAGAATCAATATTAGCCTTAGCCTTTTCAAAATCGCAATACTGCACAAATGTGTGCATAGCCGTACCACGCTCAGCGCCGGACAGCTTTCCTTTACGCATAAAATCAGGAACAGCATTAACGCTATACTTAATATTACTCTCCCTCTCAGCCAAAGCAGACGCCGCTACCTTAACAGGAATCCTCGTCATTTCACTGTATTCGTAAACACGGCTAAGCCTTTCTTTCAGTATTTTCAAATAGTCCCTGCGAGTACCCTCGGCAATATCCTCTATCACATTATCAGTAATATTTTGGGAATTATCCTCTTCTGCTTCGGTAAACAATCCCTCATGATAAGCCGTAAGATTATCAACTACGTGTACGTCCCAATCCACAGTATCACCGCTGTAGACATCTCCAATATAGCCGCCTATATTTCTAAGCTCAAAGCCGCTTTTATGCACCATAAGACAATCGACAATCCAATCGCACATACACGCTGCGCTGCTCACTGTATACGGAAGAATTCGTTTATCATACGCAAGCTTTCCGACAATGCCCTCTAAATATTTGTTAATGCCCTTATTGCTGCCGACAAGAACTAACCTCTCCTTTGCTCTCGTAAGTGCAACGTACAGAACACGCAGCTCCTCGGAAATCTCGTTTCGCCTTATTTCAAGTGCGACTGCTTCTCTTGGCATGGTGGTATAGCGGCAAAGCAGCAAATCGTCCTTTCTGCGAACGCCTAAGCCGAGTTCGTTGTGAAGAAGCACCTCATTTTTTGTATCCGTGTTGAATTTACGGTTAAGGTTTGCAACAATGCAGAAAGGAAATTCCAGACCCTTTGATTTATGAATTGTCATAATGCTTACAGCATTTGCCGAAAGCTCCGACTTTCTTTCCGCTGCCGCCAAGTCACAGCTGTTCTCCCTGAGTCTGTCGATAAATCTAACGAATCCCCCAACTCCTCTGTAGCCTGAGCTTTCGTAGCTTTTCGCATAGTGGACAAGCAGTTTCAGATTATTCCTCTTAAACTCGCCGTCCTCCATTGACGAAACAATCTCAGGATAAGAGGTTTCGTTGTATATGATATTTAATAGAGAATCTGTAGTTACCGAAGCAGCAATTTTCCTAAGACGTGACAGTGTTTCGGAAAATCTTTTTGTCTTCTCGCTGCCGGTTTGGTTCTCGTGAAGAATAAGCGAATAGAGTGAACCGTCCTTATTTTTCGCTCTGAACATTGCCAAATCATCGGCGGTAAATCCAAACATCGGACTGAGCAAAACCGCCGCTAACGGGATATCCTGAACAGGGTTATCTATAATTCTCAAAAGCGATAGCATTACCTGAATTTCATGCTGAGAGAAAAAGCTGTCGCTAGTTTCGCTTACTGTAGGTATTGCCATTTTCAGAAGCTCCTCTTCAAATACCGGAGCATGCTTTTTGACACCTCTCATTAATATACAGAAGTCGCCGTAGTTTGGCGGACGTTTGCCCTCCTTTGTGGTGACAAGCTCCTCCGACATCATCTTACGGATAAGCGTACCGATATATCTTGCCTCTTCAATATCACGGTCTTGCGTCTGCGATTCGCTGAGATTTAACAGATGAAACGACACAGCATTTTTCTGCTCATCATCGTAAGCTGCGCCGGCAACCAAGGCTTCTTCATCGGTGTAGTCAATATCTCCAACGCTCTCGGACATCAGATTTTTGAAAATGAAATTGACGCCCTCAGTTACGCCTACCCTGCTTCGAAAATTCATATCAAGAATGATTTTTGCCGGATACTGCTCGTTCTCCGGATTATAGGGAACATACCTATTTTTTCTGCCAATAAAAATTTCGGGCATTGCCTGACGGAATCTGTAGATACTCTGCTTTACATCTCCTACAACAAACAGCTTTCGGTCATTGTCGCTTACTGCTTTAAAAATTGTATCCTGAATAGTATTTGCATCTTGATATTCGTCAACCATTACATAATCGTATCGTGACGACACCTCTTTCGAAATATCCGTAAACACCACGCCGCTGTCGGTATTCTCGGCAAGCAGCCGCAACGCCCAATGCTCCAAATCCGAAAAATCCGCAAGCGAACGCTCCAGCTTCAATCTTGAATATTCCTCTCCGAAAAGCTCCATTACCTCAAACAGCTTAGCGACTACCGGCGATAAATCTGCTATATCGTCCATACACTGCTCGTTGTTTCTGATAAACAGGCTCTTTATCTCGCTTATTGAATCCTTGATGATATCTCTGTAAGCGGCAATTGCAGTCTTAATCTCATTATCCTTAAAGCCCTTTGGCGCAGTAAGCCGTTTTTTGCTGTCAAATGTTCCCAACACATGGACGATATCATTCCATCTGCCGTTTTCCAAGCGGTCAATCAGATGACCGATAAAAATTTCATCATCACGTATTCTGTCGCCAAAGCTTGAATTGTTCAAAGCGGCTTCTTGTTCCAAAAGCTCTACGCTTAAATCGTTAAGCGTTTTCATATAATAAGCCGTCATCTTGGAATATTCTATAATCGTCTTTCCCCAATCGGTTTCCTCGGCGGATTTTGTCACATCGTACATAGCCGCCTTTTCCTTAATCCATGCACTGGGAAAGGGGTGTGACCTTAAAAATTCATAAAGTCTTAGAACAATTCCCTGCAAAATAGTATCGTCACGAACGCTTGAAAAAACCTCTACAGTATTTTCAAATTCATCGTCCCTCTCGCTGTACTTTTGCTCCAGAACATTCTGCATTGCCTGATTCTTGATGATAGTAAGCTCACCGTCATCGGCTATTCTAAAATCAGCCGGAATATCGAGAGTGTAAAAGAATTCTCTCGCCAAGTCGCTGCAAAAGCTATGTATGGTACTTATCTGCGCTCTTCCAAGCAAAAGCTGCTGTCGGTGAAGATTCTCATTTAACGGGTCTAGCTTTAGCAGCTCGTCAAGCCTTGCGGATATTCTCTCTTTCATTTCGCCTGCCGCTGCCCTTGTGTATGTAACAACCAAGAATCTGTCTGCGTCAACGGGATTTACGGGGTCTGTTATCATATCAATCACACGCTCAACAAGAACTGCCGTTTTGCCTGAGCCTGCCGCTGCCGACACCAGAACAGCACCGTTTCTTGCGTTGATTGCGTTCTGCTGGTTCTGCGTCCATTTCACCTTAGCCATTTAGTTTTCCTCCTCTCCGTGCTGCTCCTGTTTGAGCATTTCGAATACCTTGTCGTTATCGAAACGCTCCAGACAATTGACGGAATCCTTTTCTCCGTGACCGCAAACAGCATTAAACGAACACCATTTGCATGGGTTAAAGCTGTCATTGCTTGTGGGTATTGCAGCGATATTTCCCTCGTCAAGCTGCTCGCTCATTTCGCTTATTTTCTGCTCAACCTTATCAAAAATCATGTTAAGCTGTCTGCCCGAAATAATATAATTTTTACAGCTTGACTTAATACTTCCGCTCTTATCCACCGACACAGGAATATATTTTCCCTCCAGCTTCTCCTCCATACCTCTTAGAATTTGCAGCTCGTCAAGTACAATACCGCTCATTCTTAGCTTCTTGTCGTGTTCTTTTTGTATATCCTTTTCATCAGCAGACGGCGGCACTGTCACGCTAGTAGCTGTTGAGGGCATATAAAGAACTCCGCTCGGATATATGTCATCTCCATACTTAATGCTTCCGTTTTTAGCTATTGCCGACAAATATATAAGCATCTGCATATTTAAGCCGTACATAACGTCGGACAGCTTAAATTCCTTTTTGCCCGTCTTATAATCGACAATTCTTATATAGCTTGATTTTTCCGTTTTCATCAGGTCGACACGGTCAATAATACCACGCACACTCACAAGGTTGCCGTTACTATCTATAATATTATATTCGCCGATACCGCCCTCGCCAACCTCAAGCTCAAAATCAACCGGCTTGAATTCAGACTGCGAAAGCTCATCAGACAGATGTTCAATCAATGCCTGAGTGCTGCGTTTAAGCCTGTAATATAGATAGATAAAGCGGTCGCTTTTATCCTCCTCACCGCCCAGAAATTGTGCAATATAGCTTTTCAAAAGCTCGTCAAGCAGTGCCTCCAGCTCGTCATCAGACAGCTTTACATAATCCTTTTCGTGATAAGTCTTTACAATGTTTTCAAGCAGATAGTGAATCAGACTGCCGTACTCTATCGCACCCAGCTCAGCGCGGCGACGCTCTTTAAGCTTTAGACCATATGTGCAGAAATACTGAAATCTGCACATATAAAACTTTTCTATCTGAGATGCAGACAGCTTCTTGTCACGTCCGAAAATAACCGCTGCCGAAGTCTTATCCTGTAGTTTTAAATCGCCCTTTTTAAGTAGTTCTTCAATAGCAGAAAGTCTGTCGGCGTACTCTTCTTTTTGACGGAAATAGTCCCTTAGTGCGTGGCTCAAAGCGTCCTTTTGGCGGTATCTTGCAGCGCACAGTTCAAATGCACCCTTTTCGCTTTGCACTCTGTCAATCGGCTTTAAAAACGAGATAATATCAGTTTTTACATTTGGGAGAATTCTGTTTATTTCAGCCACAATCGAGGACGGCTGTAAATTCCCTCCGCTCAGATCGCCTGTCGGATATGTAACAAAAAGTTTTTTTCGTGGTGCGGAAACTGCATTGTAAACAAAAAATTTCTCCTGAAGAAACAACTCCGCCACAGCATCGTAAACAGGCAGCTCCATGCTTATTAGACTTCTTCTCTCAGCGTCGTTAAAAACTCCGCCCGCCACAGGATTATGAGGAAATTCTCCGTTCACAGCACCAATAACAAACACAGCATACGGTTCTGAAAGTCTTACGCTGTTTGCCGTACCTATAAGAACCTGGTCAAGCGTCTGAGGAATATTTGAGATATCATATGAGCGAATCAGCATTTTCAGCAGCTCGTAATATCTCCTGACCGTGACTGCACGCTCTCCTAAAGACAGATACATTTTATTGAGAATGTCCATGAGCATTTCCCACAAGCGAGCCTCTTCGTTTGACAGTTCGTCAAGAACGCTGTCCTCAACATCATTCTTTATATATTCAGGCACACCGAAATCAACCAGCAGCTCATACACAGCAGTTGAAATCTCCAGTGCTTTTGCCTCATCATCTTTAACCTTTGCCGCAAAATCAAGAATAGGAAATATCAGCTTCTCCCTTGCACTGTTTATCTCAACCAGACGTTTCTTTGCCTCCGGCGGAATACTCTCCGAATAACCGTCGGGATTTAGATTAAACACCTCATTAAACCGCCTGCCGCTAACACCCCATGTATAAACATAATTTTCAAGCAGTGCCGTTTCGTAGTCGTCAAGTCCCACAATGCCGCTTTTGGCGATGTTAAAAAGCTTTTCGCTGTCGTTTGGATTTAACACATATTCAAAAGCCGACTGCACCAAAAGCATAAGCGGCTTCTGGTCTATGGGTTCAGGCTTTGACATAAAATAAGGAATATTATGATTTTCAAATATAGTATCAATTATTCCACGATAGCTCTCGGAGTTTCTGCACACAACTGCAATATCCTTATAACGGCACTGACCGCCCAGCACCATATCGTTAATCTGCTCGGACAGGTATTCGCATTCCTCAAAAACATCGCTTGCCACACCGATAGCAACGTCCTCGGAAACCTCCTCCGTGATATCGTTCTCAAAATTTCCTATACGGTAAATCTGACTCTCAACAAGAGAAAGCTCTTTGCTCTCCATTCGGAAATTGTCACACAGTCTAATCGGTGACGCAACCTTTAGCCCTAATCGTGCCGCACTTTGCACAATACGCTTTCTTGTTCTGCCAACAGTAAAAAACAGCTCCTCCTCTTCCTGCGGCTGCATACAAAGTGTGATATAGAAATCCTTTGACTGCTGCATTATCAGGTCAAGCAGCTTTTGCTCCTGAGCCGTAAATCCGCTGAAATCATCAGCCACAACCGTATAGCCCTCGAAGAATTTAAACTCTGTAAGACGTTTTTCAAGACGAGCATAATTATCCAAAGGGTCAACATAGCTGCTCTCAATATGAGCATTATAAACGTCCGCAACAAGCGACACCTCTTTAAGCTTCTTTGATAAATCAGTACCTCTTGTCCGCTGCGACATCTCTCTTAAATCATCGGTAGATATACCGCACATCTTAAATTCCTTGACAGCGCTAAGCATAAGCTCCGTAAGCTGCGGCTTTGACGCCTGTTTTTTATAAACGTCCAGTTTATCTTTACAATCCTCCAATGAAAGCGACATCAGAATCTTTCTCACACCGTCGTCAATCGGCGTACCTGTTATCATACCTGTTTGCCGCATCACCATGTCATACAAACGAGTGAATGACATAACGCTTATATTCCTTGAAAGGTTCGCTCCAAGCAAATGCAAAAATGCTGTTTCGCTCTCAAATGAACTTTGTTCGGGTATCATATACAAAAGCTTTCGCTCACCCTTTTTAGCAAGCTCACAAAGGACGTTCATAGCATATCGGGTTTTTCCCGAACCGCTTCGCCCCTCAATCAAATAAATCATATTTAACCTCCAAGCTTGTCCATCAAATTCTGATAGACCTCATAAATCTTAAATTTGTACTCATATTTATTGTCGGTCACAAGCTCCGTTTGCTCTTCATCAAGCACATCGGATATTTCCGCTTCATTATCTGCGGCGCTTATACAAATAGGCGGAAACATAACGCACCACCAATTATGCCCCTTTCCCTCGCCGATTGTAATTCTGACTGCATCATAATCTCCTGCCGGAAGAGTGATATTTTCATATACCCTGTTTGTAAAGTACATCTTGACAATTTCACCCTTTACGGGATAATTACAGCCGTTTTTATATACTTCATTTTGGGCAGCGGCGATAATCTCAGGAAGACGTTCTGCAATTATCCTTTCAGCGTCCTCTTTTGCAGCAGCGTCATTGTAAATACTATAACAATATTTCTGCACTGCGTCACGAACAGCAAGCTTCAAATTCTGGTCATCTGCACTGTCGGAATTGGCAAGAATATGCAAACGAAAAACCTCATTTGATATTTCCTTTGACTCTGCATCAAAATTCGTCATTGAGAGAGCAAAGCAAATGATAAAGCCGCAGAGCACCGACTTAAACACAAGCTTTGCAGAATTTGAAAAGATACTTTTGTTCATAAAGGAGCTTTTTTTACATTTGATTTTCATTGTATAACCACCCTTTGTTTCTCGCTGAATCTCTGATATGTTTTGAAAAGCTATTGTTTTACAGTTCAATTATGGGATAATCCGGATAGGTTTATACAATCGGTGCATGAATAATTATACTCAAAATCTAAAAGATCTAGCATATAAAAATTTGTTGGTGTTCCTAATGCAGTGCACAGTCGCTGACGAAATAAATCATCGCAGAGAAATACACTCCCAAATATTTTTCTTCTACATAAAATTATACTCGAAAGCGTTAAGATTTAGCACTTATCTTTCTCAGACCGGCAATTCGCAAGCTCTTGCCTGTTTTAGTTTTAATCGAAAGATTATATTTTATGGTGCTTTGATTTTTTTCT
>CACYEJ010000325.1 GCA_902773395.1 uncultured Ruminococcus sp. | reverse complement strand
GTTATTGCATCGTAGATCACAACGGATTTCTTTTCTGTACCCTGTTCAACAGTTACATCTTCATCTTCAAAGTTCTCAATAGCTCTGATCTCCATAAGCTCCTTATGGTGCTTTACAATATCAGACCAAAGAGAAATGCGCCCGGATTCATCATTGGGGATTACACCAAGATATTTTTCCGAGAACAGCACGGCAATATCATTACCGATCTGATCGATTACACGAATTGTCTGATTGTCTTTGAATACATCACCGCAGTTTTCAGTAACGGTTGTCATAGAATTTATATCATCAAGTACTCTGACTTCACCATTGACATTGTGGAATACAAATTCTCCTGCACGGATAGCAGCGATAAGATCAGACTGTGTATAATCTACATTGAGGGTGTACTCGCCGTTATATACCTTATTCTGCAAAGAAGCATTGATTGCACAACCACCCTGTGCGCCTGTCACCCAGTAAACCGCACTTGCTTCACTCTGCCCGCTGTTAGTTACTGCATTTTTAACGCTGATAACGCCCATATAATCTGCTGTAGGATAATTATAAAGTACAAGCTGGAACTTTGCACCCATTTCATCACGCATACGCTTACAGAAATTAGCAAACAGGGCTTTTGCTGTATCTTCTGTAGTCACAACACCCATAGCGTTATAATGATAGGATTCAATCTTATCAAGGTAATTTTGATAAGACGATCCCGTAACAGTTCCGTTCGTACCGCCCGTCAGAGGAGTTGCAGCAGTAACAACAAGGCTTGCTTCTGTGTTAAAGTCAACAAAATCATTGCTGACAAGTCCGGAAGCGGAAGAAACAGTTTGTTCATCCACCTTTTCTTTACCAAGATAGGTATAGCAGTCAAACTGTGTAGGATCGTCAACATTTGCCTGAATAACAATTTTCAGGGCGTTACCTCTTGTTCCCGGATACTTTGCTGTTGCGTATGTGCAGCTTGCTTTTACACCACCACTGTTAAGGTTGAAAGCATAAAGAACAGAAGCAAACATGAACAGATCACGAAGCCCCTTCATTTTGGGCTCTCTGTAATTATATCCGAAATATTTCATACTGTTACGCTGAAATTCGGCTGCTGTGACCTCAAAAACGGTATTCTCTGCACCCCAATCCAAGCTAAGAGGCATTGTCACAATACCTCTGTCGGAAAGAGTTGAAGAAGCGTTTGCAACACTTACAAAATTGATATAAGCACCGGGAAGCACCTTGTTCTGCGCAACGAAAGAACCACCGCCTAATGCCATATTTATTCACCTGTCCTTTCTGTGAAATCCATGTTGTCAAATTCAGCAATCAGGGATTCAACCTGTGGTATGGTGTACTTTTTCCCATCATCAAGAAGGGAAGCAATGAGATCCCTGCGCCTTGCAAATCTTGCACTTGCTATAATTTGCGCTTTTTCGTATTCTGTTTCACTAACATCTACTTCTGTAGGGTTATCAACAGATACGGTATTTTTCTTAGTCATGTTATCCACCTTTCTTTTCGATTTGATTTATGTTCAAAGTTTCCATCGGTGCATCCTCTTTGGATTTGATAACGAATAAGTTATAATCAACAAAGAAATTCAAAACACCATCCACTATTTCATAGTGCATCTTTGAACACATAACGGGATCACCCGAAACATTCAGCCATTCAAGGCATGAATAAAGCCGTTCAGCGACCGCATTACACTCCGTTCTTTTGTTCAATGTATTTTCAGGAAAATATTGAACAACAAACATATTTTCACGGAAGTAACGGCGATCAAGAAACAGCCTGTTTAAAGGATTTATGCACGATATAAAGAAACAAGGTTCTTGCAAATATTCATGCTTTTCTTCCACATAAATCTTGAAGTTATCGCCAAATTCTGTATTAAGTGAAACGGCAATAGCTTCAATTATTGAATTTACCATTACACTATCCCCTTCATAAACTTTGCGATTTTTGCTTCAAGCACATTCGGGGCAATATCCTGCACTTCTTGTTCTGAGATAGTCAACATGAAACGACCTTGCACCCATCCTTTGTGATTGGGGGTTCTATGCCCGTATTCCACATAGGAAGCATATTCGACCGGATTTACAATTTCGACTTCAAAAATATCTCCGACATGATTGATGGTAAGGGATTCTGCATATTGAGCTGACATTGGACCTTTGCTGCCCGTTTCTGCTTCTTTATGGGAAGTAGAAGTCCAGCCCCTTCTTAATGTACCGCCCTTCCTTCCTGAAGGGTTTATTGTTTTGGTGTAGGTATCGCCTTTTTTGTGGTTCTTTGAATCCTTTTTTGCTACAACGGTGATTTTCTTTGAATAATCACCTACCGGGGTACGCCTTATGACTTTAGCAAGCAACCGAGCTGCAAGCTCTTTTGCACACGCTTCAATGAATTTTTCGATTTCGTTTTTTTGCAGTTTGTTCAACTTCTTTTGAAGTTTTTTCAAATCAGCCGCCGAAAACTTACCCATTTTAGCCATTAAGCCCACCCCCGGAACAACTCAAGGGTTATTTCCTGATGTGTCGGATAAATGGCGGGTTCGCCGCTACATGAATATTCGTGCGTTTCTCCACACCATTCAACAACAATTTTTGAACCACTTTTTATTTTGATTTCAGGGGCAATGAAGAGTTTAACCCCCTGAGTTATCGCCGCCGCTGTTTCTGTTTGTACAGCGGCATTCAGCTTTTCAAATGATAATTTGCACGGTTGATCTTCTATTATCGGTATTTCTTCTTCACGGGTAATTTTTGTTGATTCATCGGTTATTTCCTGATATTCAACGACTGTACAAGTACCTTCATAATAGGCATTTTCAATCGCTCTCCGGGCGGCTGCTCTTGCAGCATCTATTGCTACCATCTCAGCCGCCTATAACAAGAAAATTGATCCCGACCATAAGTAAGAAGAAAAGAAATAAAAGAATCAAG
>CACYEJ010000324.1 GCA_902773395.1 uncultured Ruminococcus sp. | reverse complement strand
TTTAATGAAAAATTGAGTGTATTATGTTGAATGAAATAAATTTTGTTTTTGAGGATAACTCACATTTCTAATCTTATAAATTATCTTAAATCAAAAATTATGCCAGTCCGTAAACCTCAGTTCAGAATCAAGTTCATCATACGCACTGCATAAAACAGCGTGATTAAATTTATCGGAACATTGAAAACTTATATATTCATCGGACAAACACACCGCCTCAGGTTCTATACCATTTATAAAATTATCCCAATCAAACATCGGGAACAGCTTTCTAAGTACAAACTCCACATCAGTTTTATCGACACTTCCGTCATTCGGGGAATCCTCATATTCATTTTCAAGTTCTGTCATAGCTTCATAGTTTGGCGGATAAATATCATCATCGGGGTTATCGGGCATATGCTCCCTAACCGTAAGCTCGTCATGTTTCCAAAACTGTGAGCCGCAAGACTCCATATCTGCAAATACTCTCATCAAAAAATTATTATTCAATTGTTTTATATTCTTCTGAATTTTGTCCTCCAGAGTGTTCATATAATTCGTAAGAAATTCTGCTATATCATCATTAGAGCAGTTATCGGTATCAAGAGCTTCGCTGATGATTTCCCAATCCTTTACTTCTTCAACGCTGTCTAAAATCTGTATAGCTTCGTCCTTATACAAACCCATATACCCGAAATTGAATGTACCGTTAATTTGAAATACGCCGTTTTGAACTGTAACTTTTACCATGAAAAAATCTCCTCTTAATTTCTATTAGTGCTGAGCGGCAAAGTTTATACATGAAGATAGTTTTTTATACACCGTACATTATTAAATATTCGATAATATTTTTATTTGTAAATGAGAATTTTATATGTTGAAAACACCTTTTGAGTATGCCGACCAGCCACCTGTAACTATAATACATATTACAGCAAGAGCTATATAAAATGCAATTAAAATTAGTAGATACATCTTGCCATTATTGATTATTTTACGAAAAACATATATATTTGAAGGTAATGACAAAGCAATCCAAATCAACAACTCAACACAGCCTAAAATTATAGAAACATCTTTTTCCGGTCCTAAATCATAGCTATAACCTTTTGAATGACCGGTTATATCAAGGAAAATCCAGCCAAAACATACTGGAAATGAAAATGCAATAAAACTTGTCCAAAGAAAATTCAGTAAAAATACAACTTTGCTTTTCATACCTACCTCCGCATATTTCAATTTATCCTCAAGCATCAACCTCAATATTCACACTCAGTATTCGGTAAGAAATCACGATTTTACTTTCCGAACAAATCCGAATGAGTACCTGTAGCAGAAGCTATTAGTATAAGTATATCATCATGCAGCTGATAAATAAGCAGCCAATCAGGTTCGATGTGACATTCCGAAAATCCTTTAAATCCCCTGTAAGCTGATGATCATTATTTTTCTGCGGCAACTGCTGACCACTTGCCAACCTATCCAGAATATCAGTAAGTTTTGAAATGTCTTTCCCACGCTTACGCATGAGCTTCACATTACGTTTCATTTCGTTTGTAAATTCAATCCGATACACCGTTTAATCCCCCAACATCGCAGCAACAGCGTCTTCTGCACTGTCATACGGACCGTTAAGATTAACCCTGTTTCGGGTTTCATAAATCGCCCTCTGCAATTCTTCGGAAATGGGTTTATGGCGTACCTCAAAAGGCAGTCCGTTATATTCAACCGCAGCCGTTAAAAACATTCTTATGGCAGTTGAGGTATCAAGTCCCAAGCTCGCAAAAAGCATATCCGCCTGTGCTTTTAAATCATCGTTAAGTCTGACCTGTAAATTTGCCATAACAGCACCTCCAATTCTCTTTGTAATCACATTATATTACAACTGTAACGATTTGTCAATACACATCAATTGCAATTCTACATAATATAAATCCTGTCAGCTCAAACTATACCCTCTTCTTTCTCAGATACGAGCCTTTTGGAATAACAGCGTCCGTTTTAAGCCACAGCTTCTCCATAGCGTGAGGGGTACTCTCCACAACCTCGCCGTATTGATTTTTTATCTCCAAAGCTTTAACTTCAAACGACTTACCTCCCGGCGGCAAAATATCCAGCACATCGCCCACAAAGAATTTATTTCTCTGAGTAATAATATTATAATCCTCGCCGCTCTCCTCGCACATAGCAACAACGTCATATTCACGAATATAACCGCCGTTTCCGGTAACCTGTCCGGGCTGCGAGCCAAAGAAGAATCCCGTGTTATACTCTCGGTGGCTAACCTTATTCACCTCGTCACGAATCCACGGCGCAAGCGAATAGCCGCTGCCCATTCTCTCGTAATCTCTCACTGCGTTGCTGTAAGCGTTAGTTATCACAGACGTATAATAAGCGGACTTTGCTCTGCCCTCAATTTTAAGGCTGGTAACGCCTGCCTCCAGCAGCTCCGGAATATGCTCTATCATGCACAAATCTCTTGAATTATACAAGAACGTTCCCTTGTCATTCTCCTCAACCGGAAAATACTGTCCCTGTCTGTTCTCCTCGTAAAGATGATATTTCCAGCGGCACGGCTGGGCACAGTCGCCACGGTTAGCATCTCTGCCGGTCATGTAGCTGGAGATAAGGCATCTGCCCGAAAACGACACGCACATTGCCCCGTGAACGAAAACCTCAATTTCCAAGTCATCGGGAATTTTCGCTCTGAGCTGAGCAATTTCAGGAATACTCATTTCTCTTGCAAGAACAACTCTAGCTGCACCCATTTTGTAAAAAGCGTTTGCGGTGGCATAGTTGACGATACCGGCTTGCGTTGACACATGGATATCAACCTTCGGAGCATATTTCTTCGCAAACTCCATAACGCCCAAATCAGCGATTATAAACGCATCAGCTTTAAGCTCCTGAGCAGCAGCCATAAATTCGGGCAGCTCGTCAAGCTCGTTATTTCTTGGCAAGGTATTGCACGTAATATACACCTTTACCCCACGGCTATGTGCATACTCGATACCCTTAGCGAGATTCTCGTTATTAAAATTTTTTGAAGCCGTTCTCATACCGAACTGCTCTCCGGCAAGGTACACGGCGTCCGCACCAAAATTCACAGCCGACATCAAACACTCAATATCTCCTGCCGGTGACAGCACCTCATATTTATTGTTCATAGTATATACACTCCAGATTAGTATTAAGCACTCACAAATATAATGTGAGTGCAATGTTTTTTTGATGTTTATTTTATTAGTTATATTTCCTTAATAGTCAAGAGGGAATTGTTCGGGGGTACCATTCTTTCTACGCTCGGCAATTCGCTAGCTCTTGCCTCTGTTAATTTGATTGGAAACTTTTATTTTAATCCGGCAAGACTCATATTATACTCATGCTCCGCCATTGTAGACGCATAATAAGCCTTTGCACCCTCGTCCTCTGTAGCCGCCTTATGACAGAAGAAGTAATAAGTTGTATCATCAGGATAAATCGCTGCTTCAATTGCATCAAGTCCCGGATTACAATCCGCACCTGCCGGCAAGCCCTTAATCTTATAGGTATTATACGTACCCTCAAAATTAGCCGGAGCCGTACTCTTTTTGTACGGATAATAAATTGTCGGGTCTGAACCGAGAGTACCATTGATATTCTCACCAAAAGCAGTATATCCGCTATTATCCAGCGTATCAAGACGATTATGGAAAATTGACGAAATCACTTTCATGTCATCGGTGCTTGCAGCCTCCGCCTGAATCATCGAAGCGAGAATCATAACCTCGTCCATAGTCATACCCTGCTTTTTAGCCTGCTCCTCAATAGTAAGCTTCTCATACTTTTTAGTTTTCTTTTTCTTAGAATCGGAAGTAGTATTGCCGTACTCGTCCACAGTATCATCTTCCTTAATCTCGATACGGTACTTCGTGTAGTACATACGAGCCTCGTAGTCATTCAGGAATCTGTAGATAGTTGTTTTCGCATTTTCGCCCTTATAGAACTCATACGTATCAGGGAACAGATAGCCCTCCAATTTATAGTACGTCTTGTCAACGTTCTTTCTGCCGTCACTCAGGAAAGTAAAGTCCTCGTCAAACTCGTCTGAATTGCACAGTTCAAGGAACAGCTCCTTATTACAAACCTCATTTTCCTCAAGCTTATCGGCAATCTCCATAACGGTCATACCCTCAGTAAACTGCAAGGTAACAGTATCAACACGGTTAAGATCAGACTGCAAGTAATTGATAATTGCCTCATAGTCCATATCGTTTTTCATCTCATACGAGCCCTTATTGAAGCTCATGCCGTGCTTAGTCACCTTTGAGTACATTTTAAAGTAGGACTCGCTGCTTATAACGCCGTTCTCGTGAAGAATTTTTGCAACCGTATCAAGATCCGCATCTTCGGGAATCTGAATAATAATAGTCGTCTGCTTCTCGTTGCCGTCCTCGTCAAGCTCAACCTCACGATTTCTTCCGAGCAAATCGTTAATTCCGACAAGCAGGAACTCCGCCAAGAACACGCCCAAAATGATAACCATTACAGCCCATACAACTCTGAACACACAGCCGTTCTTTTTAGCCTTTTTCTTTTTACGCTTTTTCTCAGCTTTAAGGGCTTCTCTGCGGCGTTTTTCAGATTCTCTGCGTGACGGTATTTTTTTGTCGTCATCGTCATCAACCTGTCTTGCCGGCACAGCAAAATTATCGAGGTCTTCTTCCGTAACCCCGCCGCCAAGCTCCTCTATCTCGTCGTCAATCTCGTCACGAAAGATAATATCCTCATCGTCGTCAAAGTCGCTGATATTTAAATTGAAGCTGTCAACTTTTTTATGTCTGTTGGTATCGAGCTTTTCCAACTCGTCGTTTGAATTTAACTCATCACTCATATCAACAAGTACTCCTTTTTATAACTAAATACTATTTTTCAATATTCGTTCGTCTGATATATCTATCTGTAACAATAACGTCAACGGCACGGTCATATTTCCCGTGGGGCAATTTCCACTTGATACAATTGCTGTAGCAAAGCCCCACCGTATATCCGCCGAACCGTGACAAAAACCTGTCATAGTAGCCCTTACCATAACCTAAACGATATCCCTCGGCGTCAAAGCTCAAACCGGGCACAATACACAGTCCCTTTGAGAAATCCACAACCTTTTTGCATTTGTCAACAATCGGTTCTTTAACGCCAAAAGCACCGTCCTCCAAATCGTCCATACTTTCAATATAGTAGAAATCCATTTGATGATTCTCAACGCACTTCGGCACAGCAACCTTTTTGCCGTTTGCCCAAGCAGCACGGATAATCGCAAAGGTATCAACCTCCAGCTCCTTTGAAACGTATGTAAACACAGTATCGCATTTAGCGTACTGCCTTAGCGTAAGGAATCTGCTCTGAATCTCACAGTCCATATTAAGCTTGACATGATCGGGCATATCGCTGCGTTTGCTTTTAAAGCCGCTGCGGAGATCAGACTTTACTTCTCTAATGTCATTATTATTTACGGACATTGCATCGACTTCCTTGTTTTAACTGATACTTCCTGACCGCAAAGCTTCTCAGCAATCAGCAACCCAAATTCCACAGCCGCGCCTGCGCCCTTGCCCGTAATAAATTTTCCGTCGCAAACAGCCGGTTCGCCAGTCACCTCAGCGCCGTAAAGATCCTTTTCAAATCCGGGGAAACAGGCAGCCTTCTTACCGTCAAGCAAATTCTTATGACCAAGCACAGACGGAGCGGCGCAAATCGCACAAACATACAAATCATTCTCAACAGCAAAATCAATATACTCCTGAACAACCTCAGATTTTTCGAGATTGAGAGTACCCGGCATACCGCCCGGCAAAATAACAGCCTCCAAATTATCCTTAGTAACCTCGCTGTCCGTCAAATCTGCAACAACCGGAACTTTATGGGAGCTTACAACAGTTTTGCCGCCAACGCCGACAGTCTTAACATCTACACCGCATCTGCGTAAAATATCAACGGGAGAAAGAGCCTCAACCTCTTCGAATCCCTGAGCCAAAAATACATATACCATAACAAATCAACCTTTCACCGGCACAAATCCGGAACTATTTTCAATCAATATTATTAGCATCTATCAATCATATTATCAATAATTTTCTGAATATCCCTAGAGATATCGTCAATACTGCGTGGAGTAACACCGTCGTCGCACTTAACGACAACCCAGCCGAGCCGTTTCGCCGCATACATAGCAGAGCTTCGGCACTCCCTCAAAAATTCGACATTACATTCGTGAATATCCTTTTTACTCTCGTCACCGTGATACCGCTTAGACATAAGCTTCTGCGACACCTCAACCGACATATCAAGATAAATAACCAAATCGGGCTTTGGAACACCAAGCTTTCGATACTCAAAATCCTCTGTCCAATCCAGAAACGAATCACGCTCAGCCTCGTCAAGCTTCCCCATTTGATAGATAGCATTTGACGTAGCATACCTGTCGGCAAGCAGCAGACAGCCGTTATCATAATCAGCCTTCCAGTCCTTCAGGAAACCGGCACACCTGTCAACGGCATAGAAAGCAGACGCCGCATAAGCATTTACATCACCCGGAGAATCGGAGAACTCGCCGCCCAGATACATTTTCACCAGAGCTGACGACGGACTGTCATAATTCGGAAAACTAATTCTGCGGCAGTTAATTTTCTTATTAATCAAATAGTCAAAAACACACTCGGTCTGAGTAGCCTTTCCGCTGCCGTCCAGCCCTTCAATCACGATTAGTTTTCCACTCATAAACATTTTCATTCCTTTTTTGGTAAGTGTACAGATTAAGTATTTTTATGATTGCCAAACTTCTCACGCATTTCCTTTGCTTTTCCACACGACATTTTACCCTCAGGGCAGCTTCCGTACACACAAGCCGGACCTGCCTTTTGAAACAAATGCGGAGCAGCCTCTTTCACGAGAACAAGCATTTGCTGAGCGACATCTCTGATTTCCCACTGAGCACGGTTACAGCAGCGATGTTCAAAGAAATTCAGCAAGCTTCTGGCGTTAAACGTGCAGATAATCTTAGTAGTGCAGGCATTGGGCAAAATAAATCTAGCGTCCTCATTTGCGAGTTTCTCAAAAGAAGAAAACTTTTCCTTATTCAAGCTTTTAAAAGTCAATATCAAATCGCTGTCGGACATTTCTGTCACGCTTAAAATCCTGAATTCAGGATTCTCGCTCATGAACTTCTTGATATACTGAACAATTAAAGCGTCACGCACTTCCGTATAAGCCTTAGCCTCCAGTTCAAGAGCTTTGCTGTACTTTTCGAGCACATCGGGATTCTCGGCAATAGCCGGCGGAGTAACGAATTCAAAAGCACTTCCGTCAACATACCTCTGCGACTGCTGGCTGTAAGAAGCGATACGGTGACGCACAAGCTGATGAGAGCAGGCTCTTGAAATACCCTCGATACCGAAAGTAAACGAAGCGTGTTCAATCGGGCTTTGATGACCAAGCGAAGAGAGCATATCCAAAAAAGAAGCCGTTTTCTCCTCAGTCAAGCCGTCCTTTACATCTTCGATATCAGATTTAGAATAACAGAGCTTAGCCGCCATAGCGACAGTCTGTTCTGGGTTTGGGGTATACGACAATAAAGTAACTTTTGCGGACATGAGTCCTCACCGCCTTATCAAAAAATTATATTCATCACACTTAACCCATTTTATAGACTATAAAATTATATCACAAACGCAGCATTACTTTCAAGACTAAAATCCTTTAAAATTTACAAAATTGAACAGATAAACTTGTAGAAAATGCTAGACTCTCATTTTTTAGTATATGTGCTAATAATTTCCAATTTAAAAACTTTTGCCTTTTGTAAGTTTTTTTACATGATATTCTAAAAAATCCTACACAACCGAAAATCTCTGAACAGCCGTAGTCTTACCGGACTTCAAATCAACATCGAACAGAACGCAATCCATACGGCACTCCCCCTCAGCGAGGTCAAACCTCACCGGAAGCTTATCTCTAAACTTAGCAATAGCAAGCTCCTTTTTGACGCCCAGCACAGAATCCTCCGTACCCGTCATACCGACGTCGGTTATGTAACCTGTACCGTGACCGAGAATTTTTTCATCGGCGGTCTGAACGTGGGTATGAGTGCCGAACATCGCCGAAACTTTTCCGTCAACATAGAAGCCGAGAGCCCTTTTTTCCGCTGTAGCCTCCGCATGGAAATCGAGAATTCTAACTTTATAACCGGCTGTTTCTTCGAGAATCCTGTCAATTGTTCTAAACGGACAATCGAGCGGTTCAAGGAACATCGTGCCCATAAGGTTAATCACGCACACCTGATATCTGAGCATATCCACCACGGTATAGCCTCTGCCGGGGGTAGTGCGGTTAGGGAAATTAGCCGGTCTGATAAGCTCGTTGCAGCTATCGTAATACTCATAAGATTCACGGCGTCTGAAAGCGTGGTTGCCGGAAGTAATCACATCTACGCCGCTGTCAAAAAGAAGCTTAGCTGAGGCGGGAGTAATACCGTTTCCGTCGGCGGAATTCTCACCGTTGGCAATCACTAAATCGACATTATGCCTGCGTTTAAAAGCCGGAAGTGTTTTCATTAGAAATCGGCAGCCAACCGAGCCGACAACATCACCTATACAAAGAATTTTCATAGAATCTGCCTTTCTATTAAAACAATAAAATAAAATTATTATTAAATAATCACAATAAATAAATAAATAAATATGTTCAAATTTTCAATCGAAAAATCACCGCAGTCCGGAAAGCAATCCCAACTGCGGCAAACATTGTAAAATTCAAAAAATATTACTTATTTGCAAGGTACTCCTTAATCTCACCGAGAACCTCATCTGCATCAAGTCCATGAACCATACAAGCATCTTCGAGTGACTCTCCGATTGACGACGGGCAGCCTACGCAGTGCATACCGCTATTCATTAGAACAACTGCAATTCCTCTGTCATAATCGAGCATTTCTCCCATAGTTGTTTCCTTCGTGATTTCCATATTTATCTATCCTTTCTGTTATATATCCAATTATACAGTTTTATTATACCCTTTTGTATCTAAAAAATTGTTACATATATGTAAATTTATTAATTAATTTATCTTTTGACGTGCGGCAATGCCGAGACAAAATCACAGGTTCTTGAATATTGTATTATTTATAATACAACTTATTTTATTTTACAAATATAAAACTTGTCTTTCTACGTCCGGCAATTCGCAAGCTCTTGCCTTTTTTATTCGATAAGGAAAAATATTGTTCGTGTGATTGCTTTTAATTATTTGATTACTTGCTCTATCATAGTTTATTTAGTTTCGCTGAGGGTAGTTTATTGTTCTACGCTGCTTTCTTTCGTCAGCGAGCATGGGCTCTGCATTAGGAACACCTGCCAATCAGTCTGCGCCTAGCGGCTTGACTTCTTGGGGTGTTCCGTCACCCACAAACTTTTGAAAAAGTTTGATCAAAACTTTTATAATACTCACATCTGCTTTGATTTTTAAAAAAAGTTTTCCACATCAATCTAACTCAATGTGGAAAACTCCTCTAAAAAATCAATTAATACTCTTAATCTCTTCGCCCTTTGCAGCCTTCTTAACGTCCTCCAAAATTTTCGTCACATACGACTCATACGCCGCACTTCCAACAGTTCCGTTAATCAGCACAGGACATTTTCTATTCTTACCCTCAAAGTATTCAGCCTCCGCACTTGTACCGTCACTGAAATCAAACTTCACTTTAAGCACAGTTTTCTTTCCTTCCGCTACATCTTCCAGACCGTTTCTCTTTGCTGAGGTCAAGTTATTATAGAACGCTGTATATATATTCTCGTCAAGTTCTTTATTGTTGCATTTAACTTTGATTGTAAATGTTTCGATATCGGTATCGTTGCTGTCGTCACGGACAGTATTGCTAGTTCTGTCTATATCAAAAACATATTTTTTGCCGTCAGCTTCAACAGTGATTTTATCAACGCTGTCATATTTTGGAGCAAGAACGTCATCTGTAATCAAATCATCATATGTGTAAGAAATCCACGGTACAGCCGTCTGATCCATTTTGTACACAACGCCGTCGCACAACAGATAGAACATACCTTCTTTAGGCTCAGCAGCTTTATATCTCACCTTCAAATCTGGGTACTCCGCCTCAACCGTCATGTATGGTTTATCAAGACCGTACTCTTTTAGGGTATCCTCGTCAACATCTACAGCAACAACCTCTTCCGCTGCAAGATATCTTATATTTGACATAACAAATGTTGCATTATCCTCATTAGCCGGAAGCTTGTCAGGCGATGTTATGAAATATGTTTCAGTAAAGGCATCACCATAATTGTAGTCAAAAACAATCTTTTCATCATTAAAAGCCGTACCGCTGAACTCCAATTTAGTAAATTCTTGTTCATTAGTATCGCTGAGAGATGTACCAATATCAGTCGAGAACATACCCATTTTTGTAATGACAAATCCGTCAACCGATTCGCTGTCAGTGAGATAAACATTCTCGTCACCGTCAACCATAATGTAAGCACCTTTGTTGTCGGGAGCGTCGTCGCCTAAAGTAACAGTTCTTTTGTCACCCGAATTGAGCGTCACAGTCACTACCGATCTGGGAGAGTTAAAACCAAAGTCAGCTTTTTTCGAGCCGTCATTAACAATCCTGCTTGCAGTAACGCTAACGGCGTCCGCTGCAAGAGTTTGAGGTACACCGTCCATAAGCTCCATATCCTCGAAGCCTGAAAGCGTGTAAACATTTTCATCGTTAAGTCCGGCGGTATCCGATTCGGCAGACTCGCCCTCCTTAGGCGACGCAAAGATTGTGTACTCGCCGCCCTCGTTGTCAACGCTGATTTCCTTAATTTCGGCAGTCGAATGACCAATCAGGTGATAATGCTCCTCTTCCGACTCAACCGAACTATTCAGAGCAGAGCCGGTGCTGTTCTCGTCGTCCTCCTGCTCCGGCACAAGATAATAAACCGCAAGGAATGCACCCACAAGAACAACCACCGAAGAAACAGCAATTATCAGTGATTTAGTTGTCTTTTTCATCACAAGCACTCCAATCGTTACATATTACGTCGTTTAACAAATATCACAATACCCGTGATAAGAACAGCAAGAGGTATTGCAATAACAAAAAGAATTGTAAGCACATTTATTTGCGCAGTGGTAACACCCAACTCCTGATTTTCAAGCGACTTAGATTCAATCGTCACACCGACATTCTCTCTGTCAATCAGCGTGTTAAGCAGTGAAATAATATATGAGGAGTTGCCGTAAACACTCGATGAAAGCAAGCTATCGCCGAGTGCCACGCTTGAACCGATAACAACGACATTTGAATTTGTACTATCGCTGTTTTCGGAACTGCTTTCCTTGCCCTTAGTACCAACGGCACCGAGAACAAGGTTAGGCTCTTCCTTGTGTTCCGGCTCATCAGAAGACTCTGTAGGATAGATAACCTCACTCTGGTCAGACAGCGTAAACAAAGACTTAACGTTCTCCTCGTCCTCAATCTCAACCGGCACTGTATAACCCTCAATCACGCAGAACGGCAGCGAAGAATTCTTCATATTCTGAGTATAAGTTGTATCTGAATATTGAGTAATATAAAGATATACGCCGTAAGAAATCATACCCAAATAATTAGTATCTGATTCGTAAGCATAACCCTGTTCTACAGACATACCCCACTCTTCCAAAAGGGAATCTATGTTAGGCACATTAATTAATTTCTCAGACGGAACATAAAGCAGCTCTCTGCCGAAATTGCCGTCATTATTCAAAAATTCGGAAATCTTATCAACATATCCGCTTTCTAAATCTGCACTTGGCGTATAGAGAACTAAAATTTTAGTATCCTCAGGAATGCTGTTAGTAGCCGGAGAAACCTCGTCTGTTTCAAAGCCGTTGCTTTCGAGCAATGCTTTAAAAGCAGAATAATCATTATCGTTGATATCAGAAATAAACGTTACCTTAGGCTTATTATCCAATGTAACATTGAGAATAGCCGAAGTAACAGCCTCCTCAACCTTAGAGCCGGCAATATAATACTGATACGAATTATAATCAATCTGAACATCAAGATAATCACGCTGAGTAATATATTTATATCCCTTATCACTCTGTACAATAATACTATGCTGAGCTAATGACTCATCTGGATATTTACTTACAAAAGTCGGGTCAGAGGTCATATCTATAAATTCGAGAGATATTTTATCGGACTTATTCGCATAGTCACGCAGCAAAGCGTCAGCCATCATAAAATACTCGCCGCCCTCCTTGAACTCCTTCTCTTCGGAAAGCACCATAATTTCGATATCATCTTTCAGACCGCTGATATAATCGAGCGTATCCTCTGTCAGTTCAAAATTATCCGAGCCTGTTGTGTCAATCTCCAGTGCCGGAATTTTCTCCACCAACGTTGACGCAATCAAATTCACCAGCACCACAGCAGCCAAGAAGAACGCAACCAACGCCACGGAGAACCAGCCTCTTCTAAATGCTCTTGCTTTCAGCTCACGTTTGCTTCTCTTAGCAGCCTTTTTCTGCTCCTTCACAGGGTCAAGCTTCTTTTCGGATTTCTTCTCAGATTTTTCCTCAGCCTTCTTCTCAGCCTTCTTCTTTGACTCCTTCTCGGATTTCTCGAACTCCTCAAGAGCCTTTTCACTGTCAGCGTTTTCTTCGGAGTCATCGTCCTCATTTTCGGAAGATTCCTCTTTTTTGTAGTCGTCAAAGGTTTCAACCTTAAAGTCGTCCTCTTCCTCTGTCTGATTTTCCTGCTCCTCGGAAATATTTTCCTCTACGGTATTTTCATTATCCTCGGAAGATTTTTCCTCCACAGCACTTTCCTGCTCCTCAGCCGCAGCCTTTTCCAAATCATCGTCCTTTTTTTCGAGAGCGGCATTTACATCAGGCTTCTGATTTACCTTAGGAGAATTATTATTATTTTTCTTTTTCTTGCTCATTCAAACACACCTCCTTAGCTCCAGCGTTTCTTCTCGATTACTCGAACCGTCAAGAAAATGAACAGTGCAATAACCGACAAGAAGAACACCAAATCGGCAATGCTGAGCAAGCCGACAGTAAAATTCTGATAATGTGACAAAAACGACATACTTTTAACTGCTTTTTCCAAAAACTCAACCGGAACAGCACTAGCAATATTGTCGAGCAAATACACAAGCAGACCAACCGCAAAACCGGAAATAGCCGCAATCATCTGGCTTTCTGTAAGTGATGACAAAAACAGGTCAATCGCAATCAAAGCACAACCCAAAATGAACAATCCGAGGAAATTGCACAAAATCACAGACCACTGAGGTGTAACAAAAAACGACAGCACAAAACCAAATATTACATAAATGGCAAGGCAAACTAAATACAAAATACACGCTGAAAAGAACTTTCCCATAACAATGCCTAAAATACTCACAGGAGAGGTCAGCAAAGCCTGATCGGTTCTAAGTCTTTTCTCATCGCTGAGCAAACGCATGCACATCATCGGAGTAAGCAAAACAATTACCAAAAACATATTATTAAATACATATGTGAGATTAGAAGTATCCCCCATCAAACAGACCATCGAGAAAAACAATCCCGAAAAGAACAGGAAAATCGCCATAACCACATATGCCACAGGAGAGCAAAAATAGGAGTAAAGCTCTCTTTTAATAATCGCACCCATTAATCGTTACCTCCTTTTTTATTTGAATAATCGGTATCGGTAGTAAGCTTCAAGAATACCTCTTCAAGGGTAAGATCAGCGCTTTGAAGCAGCAGAATCGGGCACTTCTCATCGGCAAGAGCAAAGAACATTTTAGATCTGATATCGCAATCCTCCGCAGCCTCAACGATATATTCATACACACCTGTCGAAACCTCACGCTCAACCTTTACATTTTTGACATCACGAATATTTTCCAATCTGGTAAGCACCTTTGTTTTCGAGCCCTCAACCTGAACAAGCAGTCTGTTAGACTTAACAAGAGTTTTTGAAAGTCCCTCGGTAGTTTCGTCAGCCACGACTTTGCCGTTGCTGATGATAACCACTCTGTCACAAATCGCCTGCACCTCAGACAGAATATGCGAGGACAGAATAACAGTATGCTTTTTGCCAAGACTTTTCACAAGATTTCTGATTTCGATAATCTGCTTCGGGTCAAGACCAACTGTCGGCTCGTCAAGAATCAGCACAGGCGGATTTCCGAGCAAAGCCTGAGCCAAGCCGACACGCTGCTTATAACCCTTTGAGAGGTTTTTGATAAGGCGGTGCGACACGGAGCTGATTTTTACCAGACGACAAACCTCCTCGATATGGTCCTCCTTATCAAGCTTGACCTTTTTTAAATCAAACATAAATTCAAGATACTTTTGTACAGTCATATCCATATAAAGCGGGGGAATCTCAGGCAGGTAGCCGATTTTACTTTTTGCTCCCTTTGGGTCATCGAGAATCTCACAGCCGTCAATAGTAACCGTACCGCTTGACGAGGACAAATAGCCGGTGATAATATTCATCGTAGTTGATTTGCCAGCGCCATTAGGACCAAGAAAGCCCAGAATCTCGCCGCTGTTTACAGTAAAGCTCACGTTATCCACAGCTTTTTTATCCCCATAGCATTTGGTGATATTATTAACTTCAACCATAGCTTTTTTCACTCCTTATAATTTTTGTTTAGCGTTTCTATTATGCAATAAAATTATTAATAAAATATGAACTCAACGTGTATTTCAGTAAAAACTGGAAAATAATTTTCCGACATATACTCAAAATCTAAAAAATCTAGCATATTAAAGTTTTGATCAAACTTTTTCAAAGGCGCCCCGAAGGAAGTGCCCTTGGGGTATTTGCGGGTGACGGAACACCC
>CACYEJ010000323.1 GCA_902773395.1 uncultured Ruminococcus sp. | reverse complement strand
TTACCGAGATATCTTGACTTGTCGCCGTCACGAAGCTCCAAAGCCTCGAACTCACCTGTAGAAGCACCGCTCGGAGCTGTACCTCTTGCAACTGTACCGTCAATAAGTGTAACCTCAGCCTCAACTGTTGGGTTTCCTCTTGAATCGAGAATTTCTCTACCTACAACCTTTTCAATTTCCAAATAGCTCATTGTAAAAAACTCCTTTTTTTAGAATATAAACTATTCTTCTTTAGTCTAAGTCAAAATAAAACTAACCGTATAAATTTGATCTTAAACAAAATCAAGAATTATTTATCAACCCCAGAAGGGGTAATAATATTAATTTTGTTAGTTTTTATCCAACTGTTTTAATAATACCACATATTTACATAAATTGCAAGCATATTCATAACATAAATTTGTTAAATTATTGTTATGATTAAAAACGGCTTGTAATCGGTGTTTTCAGGATATTTATGACGTCATCAACAAATTCTTCCTTGTTTTGGTAAATCTAAACAGATTTTTTCATAATTCGGCTTGTCTCTACCTTGAAAAGCAGTAAATTGCCTGATGCCAATTATTCAATATGGTTCTGCACAAACAGCAATCAAAAGTTCTTCGTGAATCCCTGTGTCGATATTTTCGTGGTGAGCATTTACTTTTTCGCTATTACCATATTATTGTGGGATATCATAGATTTTATCAGTTAAAACAACTGTTTTGAATAAAAGAAATTTAAGATAGAAAGCTACTTTTTATTGTATTTTCTATACTAGTTATGGTATAATATCTATAACAAAATCTATCGGATAGATAATTATAAGTATAATAAATCAACGGAGGGTTGATAATGAGCATTTTAGGTGAACAGATAAAAAAGTATCGTATTAAAAAGGGCTATACTCAGGAAAAACTTGGAAGCATAATTGGTGTTACTACGCAGGCTGTTTCAAAATGGGAAAGAGGAAGCGTTCCAGATGCAGAATTATTACCCGATCTTGCAGATGCTCTCGATGTAGATATCAACTCGCTTTATGGCAGAGAGGAAACGGATATTCAAGTTTATCTTACAAGAACGCTTAGTAAGCTTCCTCAAAAAGAGGCTTTCCGCTATGCTTTCGATATTTGTTGGTCAGTCTTTTTCGGACTTGTCGGCGATACTGAATTTACCGATGATTTCAGCGATACATTTATCGGACGGTCGGATATACATAAAGAAAAATCTCAGGATTATTTTGCAAAACAAATCCGTGAAAGCGGCATGGCACTTGCCCGTCTATCAAGCAACTTCAGCCAATTTTACCTTCTTGTAGAGCCTAACAATGAGGTTATGCTTAACAACTTTGAAAATATTGAAGCAATCAGGAATGTTTTTGCATTGTTTGCAGAGGACCATTTGCTGAAAACAATTTGCCTTCTTTATTCTAAGCCATGTATTCCTATAACAGCAAAGCTTATCAGCAAGGAAACCGGATTTGATATGCGTGAGTTAGAACGCTGCATGAAGATTATTTGTGACTATAAATTGGCAGAGCATATCAAAATTGCCACAGTCGAAGGGGAAATTGATGCGTATTCAATTCGTAAAGAAAGCTGTGCTGTACCGCTGCTTTCTTTTGCTGACGAGATAGCCAAAGGAAGCCCTTTTCCGGTTTTTAATATGTTTGACAGAGAAAAACCCCTTGTTTAAACCAGCAGTTGAATTTCAATCCGAATAGTTGTATATTTTTATAAACAGTTGCTTGATATATATTGAAATGCTGTTCTATAATATAGATACGATTATATTTGAACGAGGTGCTTGTTTATGAAAAAAATCTTATCTGTCATAGTTTCGGCATTAATAATTTGCTCTGCTTCTGCTTGCTCTTCCAGCGGCGATTCTTCTGTAAGTGAGGCTGAATTTGTTAGCAATACTTCATCTTTAGATGATATTTCTTCTGAAGATAATACAGATGTTGATACCGAAAGCTTATCTGAAATTGACACGGTAAATCTTCCGACAAAAGTCGATCTTAGAAATTATAACGGTAAAAATTATGTTACCCCGGTAAAGACACAGGCATTTGGCGATTGCTGGTCGTTTGGTATTGTTGCAGCAGCGGAAAGCTCATATTTATACGTTAATAACCTCGGTACCCCGTCAGTAGAAACCAGCGATAAGGCTTTGTCTAACGATAACGATAATGTAAACTTCTCGGAAAAATATCTTAGTTGGTATGTATTCCACAGTATAACCGAGGAAGATGTAAAGCTCGGAAAGGTTCGTGCATCACAGGTGGGCGAAGGATATGATATTGATGAGGCGGACAGCAAGAATCCAAACACAGCTTTTCTTATGGGCGGTGCTTCACTTTCAGGTACAAATATGTTTGCATCAGGATTCGGTCCTGTTGATGAAGCAACTGAGGTCAAAGGAAAATATCCTTATTCATATTCCGATAAAAATCAAAGGAATGAAAAAGAAGATGGCTTTGAGAATTTCTCACAAAGTGGAGATTGGTCGATTCCACTGAATTCCCAATATCGCAATCCTCCTACAGCAGCTCTACTGAGAAACGGAAACATTCTGCCTTCTCCCGCTTCAAAAGATTCACAAGGAAATTATAAATACGATGAAGATGCTGTTCTTACAATAAAATCGGAAATTGCCAAGGGTCATGCTGTTGCTGTAACTGCACTTGTTTTCGGCAGAATGAACTACGAGAATTGGGCAGCATATACTGATGTCAGCAAACGAAATCACGTAGTTACCATTGTGGGATATGACGATAATTACCCGAAGGAGAATTTTCAAGTACTTGACAGCGAGGGAAAAATAGACTCTGACAGCATTCCTCCGACTAACGGTGCATTTATAATCAAAGACAGCTACGGAGAAACAGGCGGATTTGACAGAAAAGGTTCTTTTTATATTTCCTATCACGACCACACTTTTTTAGATCCTATCAGCTTTGAATTTGACAAGTCAGATTCCGTTAAATATACTAACCTTAATTACGATCAATACGATCTGTTATTCATAGGTTGGTGCTGCAATTCGGATTACGACAGTGAAACAAAAATGGCAAATGTATTTGACGCAGAAGAAGACGAATATCTGTACCAGATTTCGTATAGAACAAAAACGATGAATACAGCAGTACATTATGAGATATATAAGGATTTGGAAGATGACAATCCGAACTCAGGAACTCTTTTGGAAGAGGGTGATAATTCGCACGCTTTCGGCGGTTCACATAAGATTGATCTAAAAAAGGGGCATTATCTAAAAAAAGGCGAAAATTATTCAGTCGTATTAACTATGACGTATAAAACTGATGACAGTGCTTCAACTTATACCACTGTGATTCCTTATGCGACAAATGTTTTTTCTTATGACTCCTCCAGAGAAAACGAGGTAAATGCGAAAGGCATTATTAACAAGGGTGAAAGTTATCTGTTTACTGATGGTAAGTGGACTGACCTCGTTGACATAAAAAACGATTTTAAGAAAATTGCATTTCAACAGCATGGAGAAAAAGAAATACCTGAAAATTTCTCAGCAGAGAATGCAGACGGTATCGCTATTGATAACTACCCTATTAAAGCAATTCTTATTCCTTCAAATGAGTATAAGAAAAACAACAAATAATTATATATTCTCATAATAACTCAAACGAATATTATCAAAACAAATGCCACAGTTCTTCTGTGGCATTTACAATTTGGTATGTTACATATTTGCAGAAACAAACTTTAAGAATGCACACTAAAAAATGGAACGCCGAAAGATCGACGTTCCAAACTATTAGTCAATACCTGCGTATTGATTTTAATTAATTACCTGCTGTATAACGAATGTAGTTATCACTTGCAACATACTCGCCATCATAGTTCATTGCCGCAATAACAATGATATCTGCATTCTTGTTACCAGTCTGAACGGAATCGTAAGTGAGATCCAAAGCGAACTGAACTCTGTTCTTGTTTGTAAGTGCAATCTGAGCAGTTCCAATTTCTGTAACTGCTGTATTGCTAGAATTCGGATCGTAAGAATCAGCATCATACTGAGTTCCGTCATTTGCGGTGATTACAACATCATAAGCATAAGCTACTCCATTGTACGAATCTGTATCAGAAATTGTCGATACAATACTCTCTCTCTTATCTGTGTTTGTAAGAAGAGCCTGTACTGCATTGTTATTCTTAACATTCTCTACAATTGTAGCAATCTCACTATCTGTAAAGCTTGTTCCATTGTAAGGCTTAATGTAGATAATCGCAATGTCCTTAATGTTGTAGTCTGAATCACTGCAACCATATGTATTAAGCTGTGTTACATAGCGAATTCTCTCATCGCCTGTCACATCTTCAATGTATTTTTCTGTTGCATTCTTTGTTAATGTAATGCCCTTGCTTTCAGATACATCTGCTCTTCTATAGCCTGCTGTTAATTCAGTATCCGCAGTAATTCTGTTTGCGTAGGTATAATCAGAAGAAACCTTTACACCGTTCGCATCATACCAACCATCAAAATTGTATTTAGTATCGTTATATGTTACTGTGGGAACACCAGGATTTCTGTCTGTTTCAGCAGTATCATCTTTAAAGATTTTACCTGTTGTAGAGCCGCTGATACCATAAACCTTTTTAAGATATGGACTCAAGTCATCAACACCATTTGTTTCATCATAGGTGCGTCCAACTCTTTCGTTGTACTTGCCTGTAAAAGGCTCAAGTGTAGTTGTTGTAAAGCCAACAATTTCAGGATGATTCTCGTCTGCACTGTCGGCAACGAGAACTACTGCTTTGCTAGCATCGGTTGAATCTCCCTTAGGAACATTAAAGCTAATTGTGTAATCCTTCGGAGTATTGAAGCCCCATACAACTACCTTATTGACAGACGTAGGATTAGCCAATGCTTCTGTTTCAGAAAGAACATTTCCATTATTATCGTAGTAAGTTACCCAATTCTCAGTTAAAGCAGACTCAGTAAAGCGTGCATCCTGGCGGAACTCCTCCATGTAATTGCTGTCGGAAGAAATATAACCGTAGCAGTCAGCATGATATGTAACTCCAGTACCGTAAGCTGAATCACCGTTGTGATGATTTTTTAGAATTGCAAAGCCTGCTTCAGCCTGCTCCTGTGAAGCCCAGAAGTAATACTCGTCAATTACACTATAGATATCATTAACTGCGAGATATTTATTCTGACCATCAGTATCGGATACTACACCCTTCTGCTCTGCTGCATCAGCAATGAGTTTTGCAAGTGCCTCTTTACTGTTTACAGCTCCGCTTACAGTTAGGTTAATAGTTGTCGGATAAATATCAACTGTTTCCGGCATACTGTGGCTTACGGAATCATCGCTTCTATCGTAGTACTTGAACTGTACTTCAATTCTACCGTTCTCAGAGCTAAGGTCTGAATAGAATCTTACGATGTTTGTCTTGAGTGTGCTATATTCGTTAGTTGCAAACAAATCGGTAATATCACAATTGTAAATTACACTGTAGTTCTTCTCGGTTGAACCGGAAACAGAACTCTCTGTAGCTGTATCACTTGTGCTTGCCCATGTAGAAATACCATAAGCATCTGCACTTGAAGATGAATTATCATCAGCAAACGATACATAACCAACAGTATTATTTTTACCGGTTTCTGATTGTGTCTCATTATTGGATTTACGATAGATTGTTTCAAGGGAAACAGCGTTAGAATCTGTATTGCCCTCAGTTGTTACATCAAGCTTTACAACAAGCTTAGCATCCGGATCGTTCTCCAAAATATTCTTTAATGTTGTCTTGTCAACAGATACGGAATTATCTGTTTCATCAAATACTGTGAGTGTGCCTGTTGTGCCGTTTGAGTACTGAACCTCAACAGATACACCCGGTGTACCTGTGCCGTTATGAGCAGAAGGTGACTCGGAGAACTTATGTGCCGAACCTAAATAGAGGTCATGTGTAATTGTAATAAGATCACCTGAGTAAGGAACATATCTTGCAACAAGTGTTGCATCACTGCTCATCTCAGTTTCACCTGTCAGCTTATCAACATCGTTTGGATTAATCTTGGAATAAGTATCGTCTTCCTTCAGGTACCAGCCTACAAACTCATACTTCTGAGTTTCTGTTGCAGCAGAACCTGTTGTTTCGTCATAAACATAACCCGATGATGTTTTCTCCGGAACTTCAAACTTGAATGTATCATCAGAATTTACTGTTACATTTTCTGCAACAACCTTATTTTCGTAGCTTGTACCCTCATTTGTGAATACAGGCTGTGCTCCTGTTACGACACCCTTAGGATTAGACGCTGTTGTAAGATCGGAAGCATCGTAAGTATCCTCGATATAATTTGTATCATCAAGATTTGCATCTGTCTTGAACTCAATAATGATGTTAGCGTTAATTGAATCGCTCTCAGAGCTAAGGTCTGAATAGAATCTTACAATGTTTGTCTTGAGTGTGCTATATTCGTCAGTAGTAAACAAATCGGCAATATCACAATTATAAGTTACACCGTAATTCTTTTCGGTTGAACCGGAAACAGAACTCTCTGTAGCTGTATCACTTGTACTTGCCCATGTAGAAATACCATAAGCGTCTGCACTCGAAGATGAATTATCATCAGCAAATGCTACATAACCAACAGTATTATTTTTACCAGTTTCGGATTGTGTCTCATTATTGGATTTACGATAAATTGTTTCAAGGGAAACAGCTTTAGAATCTGTATTGCCCTCAGTTGTTACATCAAGCTTTACAACAAGCTTAGCATTTGGATCGCTCTCCAAAATGGTCTTCAATGTTGTCTTATCAATAGATACGGAATGATCTGTTTCATCAAATACAGTAAGTGTGCTTGTAGAACCATTTGAGTACTTAACCTCAACAGATACGCCTGGTGTACCGTTGCCGTTATGAGCAGAAGGTGACTCGGAGAACTTATAAGCAGAATCCTTATAAAGGTCATGAGTGATTGTAAGAAGATCGCCTGAATAAGGAACATATCTTGCAACAAGAGTTGCCTGACTGATCATCTCTGTTTCACCTGTAAGCTTAGCAAGCTCGGTTGGATTAATCTTGGAATAAACTCCGTCTTTCTTTAGGTACCAGCCTACGAACTCATACTGCTGAGTTGTTGTTGTAGCAGAACCTGTTGTTGTATCATAAACATAACCTAAAGATGTTTTCTCAGGTACCTCAAACTTGAAGGTATCATCAGTATTAACTGTTACATTCTCTGCAACTACCTTATTTTTATAGCTTGCACCGTCATTAGTAAAGACAGGCTGTGCTCCTGTTACAACACCCTTTGGCTTAGAAGCTGTCGTAAGATTGGAAGCATCGTAAGTATCCTCGATATAATTTGTATCATCAAGGTTTGCATCTGTCTTGAACTCGATAATGATGTTAGCATTAATTGTAGCATTCTTCTTTGAATAGAACCAACGTCCATCGTTTCTAAGACCAGGATCCTTCGGGTGACCGTTTGAGTTGGAATCCTGAGCACGAATTGCTGTTTCGTATGTAATAATTGCAGGAATTCCCAATGCGGAATCGTGTGAACCGTTGCCAATTGAACCGCCATTGTACAATGTCTTATATACGCTCCAATAGTATGCAGCATCTCCGCTGAGTCCAGGGAAAGCATTGATTACA
The DNA here is from genome assembly GCA_902773395.1 of uncultured Ruminococcus sp. The sequence goes on along the minus strand of CACYEJ010000323.1, from coordinate 1,425 downwards.
AAATCTGAAGGCATACTGTCAGGAAGTTTTCCGTTTACCAATTTTTCTGTGTAGTTATAGAACATAGCAGAAGAAGGTAAGCAGCCTATGAATTTTCCGTTCGGATCATAAACATACCAAAGAACACCGAAGTGACCTAAGTACATATCTCTGTAACCGTCGGAAACAATCTTAAATGTCTTGCCATTAGCTTTTGAAATATCTTCATCAGAAAGAATATTATTGAAAAGATCAATAGTATTATCGTAATAATCAAGATAATTCTCCCAACCATTCTTATAATTGCTAAGATCCTTCAAAGTCTGACCGTTGCTGTTATTGTCAGCATCAGGAGTGTTGCCGTAGAATCTGTTGTTGTAAGCACTATAATTCGGAGCAGGATTCATTTCTGTTCTGTACTTAAAGCGGAATACAACAATATTATTGTACTTGTTATTGTCGCTCTCGATAAGCTCTGACAATTTTACAAAGTCATCGTAGTCATAAGTCTGACAGTTAATAGTTTCTCTCTTTGAATCGCCGCTTGAGCCCTCGCCCTCAGCACCGAGTGTGTAGCTGTGAACATAGTCCCAAACGTAGTTGTTAAGAGTGATACCCTTTACAGGGTTGCCGTTAATAGATGCAGGAACCTGCATTACGTAACGTCCGTTTTCATAAACCATTGGCTGACCCGGATAACCGCCAAGAGCAGGCTTATTTACATTGTCTGCACCGAGAAGGTCGATACCCTGATCATTGTTGTACCACGCATAACATGAAAGAGTTGCTGCGTCATTATTGTAGTTGCTGTCGTATGGTTTACCCCACGCTTCTTTTGCATTGTCGTCAAAGTTCTCAACGTAGAATGTAATAACATCAACTGTATTGCCTGATTTATCCTTTGCCTGTCCATTGCTGTCGAGCTTGTAGAAATATACAGGAGTAATCTCAATGAACTTGTTGCTTGTATTATCAGACGGAATTGTATACTCACCTGTGTAAGCATTGCCATTTACTGATGTTACAGGAACAGTTTCACCATTTACGTTAAATGCTCTTACTTCATACAAATTAGCATCTGAAGTGATAGTAGTTGTGAATGTAATCTTTGAACCTCTTTCAACATTTACAGTCTCAGCAAGACCGCTGAAAGCAGAAATATTGATTGAGTGGTTGTTTAATGTGTTGTTGTCTGTATTTCTTGAATGAGTTGTACCGTTACGCTCAGCGGATACAACTTCTGTGTTAGCCATTCTCGCATATTTAGTGTATGAGCCACGTATTGTACCGTCTTTAGCAATAACCTGTACTGTTGATACAGTAGAACTCTCTTCTTCCTCATCTTCAATAGGAGTAAGAGATGCTGAAAGCTTAAATGCACTTGCATCAAGATTATTGAGAACTTGAATTCTCAATGTCTGAACAGACGCATTCTTAACACCGAAT
>CACYEJ010000322.1 GCA_902773395.1 uncultured Ruminococcus sp. | reverse complement strand
TAGTCGATTTTCGGGGTTATTTTTTCGTCAGAAGGCAAGCTGTGATCTGTGACACCCTCTGCCGCTTCAATCCCTTTGCAATAGGTACTCCTACAAAAAGAATACAATGGATATAGTTTTTATAGGTTGACTATGCATTGATTAAGTTGACCATTTAAGATATTATATTATTAACTTTTACCCATGCTATTTTGCTTACGGAGGGAACGATTATGAAAGAAAATCTTATCAACCAGAATCAGTTCAACAAAATGCAGAAAAAACACATGTCATACGAGGAGAATCAGATTATACATAAAACAAAAATAAATAAGACAATTGTTTCTATGCTTTTGATGCTACTTGTTTGTTTTTCAATCTCGCCTAAAATTCCAGTTTCAACACCAATATTGATTACGGCGCAAGCTGAAGTTGCAATCAATGCATCAAAAAAGACCATGTGCAAAGGGGACACATATAAACTTAAAATAAACGGGACAACAAAGAAAGTAACGTGGAAATCGTCAAATAAATCAGTTGCAGTTGTGGATGCTAATGGAAAAGTAACTGCTAAAAAGAAGGGGACGGCTACAATAACTGGAACAATTGGAAAAAACAATTATACATGTAAAGTGACTGTCAATAACAGTATGGTCAAACCCAGAAAGACTACTGTTGCTGTAAATGTAACAAAAACTGTGACAGTTTGGGTTGACACTAAAAATTTAACGCAAATGGCTTGTACCGTTTCCAATGATAATATTAAATGTACTTGGGGTGATTGGAAAAGTGATGCTTGTCCTCTTAAAATAAAAGGCGTGATTCCTGGAACTACAACAGTAGAAGTCTATAATACAAATGAAAAAAGTGCAAAAAGCATCATAACAGTAAAAATCAAACCGGCTGAAGCAACAGCATATGGTTCTGTAACAGGTAATGTTACATATCATTACAACCAGTATAGAGGGTATGTTCCTGATACAAACGCCAGAGTATTCCTGATTCCGAAAAACAGGAATGCAAAAGGATTTAATATTAAATACACTGATTTTACTGTTTTATCATCAACACTTTTGAAAAAATATGTTTATTCTGGAAAAGTTGATGGAAGAGGAAACTACGCCATTAACCATGTCCCGACAGGACAATATGTCGCAGTAATTGTATCAGAGAATACAACTGATGGAAATTGGTTTAATGCCTCTGACAAAAAAACATTTTATACTAACAGATCAAAGAAATTTAAAAATGTATTGAATGATTTCAGCGCATTTCGATTGTCAAAATCTATCGGTATGTATCAGTGGTCAATAGGAACGCTTGCGGTCTATAAAGGTGAGAAAACTGGATATAGCCATGCATTTGGTTACACCTATAATTAAATCTTAATCAACTGTTGTTATACAATATCAATTAATATGGCATTACAGAGGGTGTCTGCAATAATATCCTGATATGCAAACACCCTCTTTTTATTATCCCTCTGCCAAAAGCGTTTATAAAAGTACACTTATACGGACGTTCAAAAATGCTGATAAATCCCCTGTAATTATGTTTGTTAATGTCGAAAAATAAATATATAAACGTTTATATAATATATAGACATTTACAAACATTATGTGGTATTATCATTGCAAGGAGGACAAAGCAATGAGCGAAAAACGTATTTATGGCTATGCAAGAGTATCAAGTCGGGAACAGAATCTCGATAGACAGTTACAAGCCCTGACTGATTTTGGAGTCGACCAGATTTTGACAGACAAGCAGTCTGGAAAAGATTTTGACAGACCTGCTTACAAGACAATGACAGAACAGTTGTTAAGAAAAGGGGATCTGGTAGTTATACTGAGCATTGACAGGTTAGGCAGGAACTACAGTGAAATACACGAACAGTGGAAACTGATAACAGAAAAGATTGGAGCGGACATAAAAGTATTGGATATGCCTTTACTGGACACTTCAAGCAACGTTAACAATCTTGACGCAAGGTTTATCGCTGATCTGGTATTACAGATACTTTCATATGTCGCTGAAAAAGAGAGAGAGAATACGAGGAAAAGACAGAGACAGGGCATTGACGTTATGCCAGTGGTCAACGGTAAAAGAGTTAGTAACAAAACTGGCAGACCTGTTGGCAGACCTACGGTTGAATATCCTGACCATTGGAAAGAAATCTATACCGCATGGAAAGAAAAGAAGATAACAGCGGTTCAGGCAATGCAACGACTCAATGTGAAAAAGAACAGCTTCTATACACTGGTCAAAAGATACGAGTCCGAAAAAATCAAATAAATACAGAACAGAAAAGGACACGGCAACCAAAAAGCTGCATGTGTCCTATTTTAATTCTTAAATTTATTTTTTAAATAATCCTAACGTTTGTAGGCTTTTTGTGGAATGGTTTACCGACTATCATTCATGTAAAATGATTGGTGACTATCCTATAGTTTACAATGGTTTTTACGATTTGTAATATATGAATAAAATCATAAACATAAATATCTTAAAAACCTATTAACTATATAGGCGAATGTAAAGCATTAGGAATATCTCTTTATTCCACACACGAAAAAAATACTTGTTGTGTGAAAGTGGTTATATATGACTAACTACGTACATAGTATGACAAATACCATCAATACGAAATCTTTAAAATCAATTTGAAAATACAGTGATTATCCCTCTGCCGCTTGTTTTTCCTGTTCTTCCTTCAACCGCTTCAAATCGTCTAACTGCTTTTCCAGTCTGACCTTTTGCCACCGGAGCCTGTATACTTCCTGCCTTTTATGATCTCTCTTTTTGCAAAGCAGATTGTAAATCAAATCTAAAATCATAGGACACCTCCAAAATTGAGTTTAATATATAGTGGGTGTTTAGAAAATGGAATTATTGATATTCATCCAATGTACACTTTTGTA
>CACYEJ010000321.1 GCA_902773395.1 uncultured Ruminococcus sp. | reverse complement strand
TACAGAATTATTCTTTTTCTCATTAAGTACTCCATTCATCAAGCCTAAAATTTAATAAATCATATTATTTGACAAAAAATGCAATAAAAAACTAAAAATGATATAAATACATATTAGTCAATAACAATATCCGGTTTCCCGATGCCTGCAGGTTACACAGGCATCGGATTAGTTGAGTAATCATTCATACTCATAAAAAGTTTTTGATTCCGAATTGGAACCCGAATAAGCTGTTACCGTTGCTTTAAGGCGGTAACTACTCAGCGGATTTGTTGATTTACTTTCGCTCATTGAACCTTCGTCTGTATAAAAAGTTTGTTCCCAGGTTTCAATTGTTGAATAGCTTCCATCTGAAAGCTTTTGCAGCTCCATCTTTATTTTTACCTTTGAAACTCCGGATTTTCCTATAATACTTGCGCTGACAGTTGTTGAGAATAATCCCTTGGATATACTTCCGTTGTAGCTGTCAATATAAGTTAATCTTACTCCGGATTTTTCAAAATCGTTTTCGGCGACTCCGAAAACAGAAAAAACAGTGAAAACAAACACAGCTGCAATAATAACCGAAATCACGCTTTTAAACAGCTTCTTCAAAATAATTCGCCCCCTTTCCTCAATAGTCCGAGAAGCTTTATTGCCTCTCACTTACTATATGGGGAAAAAGAGCGAATATCTTACAAAATTTTTTTGAATTTCAAAATCTTTGTTTAATATGCTATTTTACAGATTGCCGTGATTGTGCAATCTTGACAAGAGTTTCAATAGAAGTCACATCGCTGTTTAAATCAGCTGTAAGACAGTGACCATATTTCCCTGTTGACCAGACAAGAATAATACTGGTTTTTGTTTTGCTGTAATAACCGTTGCTTCCGTCTATCATAATATTGCCCGTCTCCGTGTTTTCTGTGTCAATAAAAAAAGATGACTTATTGTTCTTATAAGTTTGAATTGTTATTTTCTTATTCTCTTTCCTATATACAACATATTGTGAACCGACAGTTTTCACGCGAATATCTTTGACCTTTTTATATCCTTCGGGAATGTATGTGTATTCCGCAAAAAGATAATCGTTTTTATTTGTGATATTAAAGACAATTTCCGTGCAGTCTTTGTAAATCTTTGTAAAGAAATCTCTGAGCGGGCTGAACGCGGTTGCCGAAACGCTGAGAAGTATTATGAGCAAAGCCGCAATCAAAAGAGCCGTTTTTATTCTTTTTGATGTCGCTTTCTTATCCTTTATCTTTTTATCATCGCCGCAGCTCAGATTAACAGGCTGACCATAAATTATCTTTTGTATTCTCTCAAACTGCCCTTTAGGAATAATAACGGATTTATCATCAAACTTTTTAAGCAACTCTTCATAAATCATTTCTTCGGCAAGAACGCATGCATCTCTGAGTACAATATCACTATCGGTCACGATTTATCACTCCTTTGTTAACCTATCATACAGAATTGATTTTCCTCTGTGAATTCTTTGATAGACAAGATTAATAGAGATTCCTAGCATTTCGGAAATCTCCTCGGCAGAGTATCCGGAGCCGTATTTCATCATCAAAGGTTCTCTGTAATCCGGTTCAAGTTCTTTAATAATATATGCCATATCTGATCTGTCATAATCAGAGAAATCGAACTCAGACTCAAGTGAATAATTGTCATCTGTTGTTTCTTCATATGACAAAGTCCCCTCGGCATTATTTTTATTCATCCTGTAAATTACCCGTCTGCATATTTTTGTGATATATGCTTTTCTGTTTTCTTCGGGCACATTCTTAAAACTGCCGAAAGATTTAATCAGTTCAACAAAAGTCTCCTGAATACAATCATCCGTATCTGAATTGTTGAAAAGACCAGAGCCAGCAACATAGTTTAACCATTTATCATATTTTTTATAGATTTCGGTAAGCAGCGCCCTGTCATCATCATTTTCAAGAAGTGTAAGTAAATAATTTAACATATTTTGCCCCCCCCCATTTTTCTTTTTAAGAATATTATTATTTGGAGAAAGAGATTACACTTTTCCTTCAAATATATAGTGGAGATTTTTTGCCAAAATCTTACAAGATTTTTGAAACCCTTTTCAATTTCTCTTTTTTCACTAAAAACGCCTGTTTCTATTATTCACAATTTCGACAAATGGGTTTAATAACTCATTTTACTTCTCATTTTTAGCAGGTATATACCTATGCTCACATTTCAATGTAAATTTATATTGATCCTTGGCAAGTGCAAATTCGCGCCCGGTTGTCGGATGAGGGCACTCTTCATCAGCATATAGTTTCCCGTCCTCATCGGGAGCCTGTTTAAACCCAAAAGCACAGTAGTGTTCATACTCTTTTTGCTCGGGTTTCCAGACATATTGAGCAGCCCAGCACTTATTCTTACGCCTGCCGCAACTGTAACAATATATCTTTTTCTCCGGCTTAGGAGCTAACAGTGGTTTAAATGCGTTCCCCAAAGCGCTATTAAACTGGCTTCCGAGTCTGAATAATTTTATATGCGATGCAGCAGAAATATTGTTTCCGCCAAGGAATGATTTGACTGTATTCAGTGATAAACTTGTAATTCTTGCTACATCGCTTGGAGACAACTTATTATTATCCATATATTCAATTAAAAAATTTCTGGCGATTGAGTTTATTTCACTGATATTATCATTTGTAATTGCACTTGTTTTTCGGGGAATACAGGAAACGATATCACCTATGTCACAATCCAATTCTTCACATATCTGTGACAAAACATCAAGTGAAACCGGATGATTGTTTCTCATCTTTGTCATAGTCGCGCTTGACGCACCTATTCTTTGCATCAGCTCTGTTTGAGTAATCCCTTTTTCAGCAATCTTATCAAAAAGCTTATCAAAATATACCGCCATTTTATATCGCTCCTTAGTTATTATGACTGGATTATATCACGTAAAGTAAACGCTGTCAACATATTTATAATTATAAATCTTATGATAATCAAACAACAATTATTCTCTTCAGCAAATATATAGCGACCAAATCTACATATCTGTGTTGACTTGGTCGCATTTTTGTGATATACTCAGTGCAGAATAAGAGTATATCACTCAGGGAGTTGTTTATTATGTATATCAAAAGGACAGCAGAAAAAGCAATACTTGATGTTGCCAAGTCTTTCCCCTGCATCGTTATTTACGGCCCCAGGCAGGTCGGCAAATCCACAACCGCAGATGTTCTGTTTTCAAAAAAATATGGTAAGGTCACACTGGACAGCCCCGATGACCGCCTTCTTGCTCAGTCCAATCCGCGCCTTTTTCTTGAAACCTACCAATGGCCTATAATTATAGATGAGATTCAGAAGGCGCCGAACCTGCTTGATGAAATCAAGATTATAATTGACAATCAGAGACTTCAGTGGATAAAGACCGGCAAAAAGCAGCAGCTTATGTATATTCTCACCGGTTCAAACCGCTTTGAACTTCAGCAGGGCATTTCGGATTCATTGGCAGGCAGATGCGGCATAATCGATATGCAGTCTTTCAGCGTTGCCGAGAAATACAAAGTGAAAGCCGAGCCTTTCAACCCGGATATAAAGCACTTGCTTGCCGCAGAAAAGGAAACAGACAGGGCATACAGAACACGCAAACAGATATTTGAAGATATATTCACTGGCGGTATGCCCGACATATGCACGGGAACATCCGAGAGAAACACTTATTTCAAATCGTATGTTGATACATATATCGAAAAAGATGTAAGAAAACTGATTGATGCTTCCAGCGAACTTCAGTTCAGAAACTTCATTTCAATTGTTGCTATGAGAACAGCGCAAGAGCTTCACTATGATGCAATTGCAAATGATGTGGGCATAGATACAAGGACCTGTAAGAAATGGATATCAATACTTGAAACATCGGGGATTATTCACCTGCTCCATCCGTATATGCCCAATATTTCAAACAGGGTTATCAAAGCACCAAAGCTCTACTTTATGGATACAGGCTTGTGTGCTTACCTTTGCCGCTGGCCGAATGCGGAAATGCTCGAAACCTGCGCCATGAGCGGTGCGTTTTTCGAAACATTTATTGTCAGCGAAATAATTAAAAACTACTTTGCTTTTGGTATTGACCCGGATGATTATCTGTTCTATTACAGAGACAAGGATAAAAAAGAAGTGGATTTGATTTATATTGACCACGATGATATTTATCCGATTGAGATTAAAAAAGGAATCAATCCGACCAAGCCAAACAAAAACTTTAATGTGCTCGAAAAGTATAAGATGAATATCAAACCCGGTCTAATTATTGACAGTTGCGATAAAATACGGCCGGTAAATGAGAACGCATACCATTTCCCGGTTTATCTCATATGAAGGGAAAAGTATTTTCTATAATATTTGTCAAGTAAAAGAGATGTTTACGGCTTGTTTACCTTTGGCGGTTAATTCGATTTCAAATTCCACTAATGAGCCAACAATTGGATTTTGTGATGGAAAACTTGAAATGTGAAAAAATACATTGTCTGAAATTGCTGAGCAATTCAAAAATCCAAATCCGCGATCTGCATTATATTTTACAACTTGTCCTTTAAACAGTTCTGCTTTAACTTCTTCAATTGGATCTTCTGGTGTGCAATTAGTTATAGTATTAATTTTCTCAATATAAGCAACTGCTTCAGTACACTCCAATTGGTATTGCTGTGCTTTTAGTGCTCGTGACTTTTCAAAATGTTCAACAGCGGATTTATAATATTTTTTTTCAAAATATACAAGCCCCATAGCATAATAGTTCTTATAGTTCCTATTGTTTAATTTGATCGCTTTTTCAGCGTATGTTTCTGCTTTATCGAGAGTGTTTAGTTCTATGAAGTTTTCAGCAATACGCCTAAACAAATAATCTTTCTTTCGAATTTTTATTAAATTGAATAATATGGCGTTTGCTTTTGCGTATTCACCGTTATCGTATAAAATTTGACTGCGTAATTCTGGAATGTAGTACGGTTTGTCAATATTTGGTAAAACTTTCATAGCTTCATCATAAAGCTTTTTTGAATAGTACGCCTTTGAAAGTTGATATTTAAAATCATTGTTATTCGGTTGCAAATCATTGGCCTTTTTTAGCAAAGCAATACTTTTATCCAAATATTTTTCAGATGCCATAATCGTCTTGCCGTGCAGAGCACAAATGTCAGCATATGTAGATCTTTCCTTAAATTTTGTTTCTTCAGGATATGAATCATATATTTTGTGACAGTCTTCCAATTGCTTAATTGCTTTCCAAAAACTATCTTTTGACCATTGCATTGTGTTTCCGGATATTTGTAAATAAGCATATGCCAATCGATACTTAACAATAAAATAATCTTTAAAAAGCTTAAGCGCATTTTCAAATAAATCAATGGCATCTTGCCATTTTTTTTGCATGTAAAACTGATAACCTTTTGAATAAAACCATTTGGCAATTTGTGGTTGGCGTTTTATCATTTCATCATATTGTGATATTGCCAAATCATAATTACCGGCACGGGAATTACACCATGCCAACGTCGAAAGCATTTCATCATTTAAAGGCGTTTTAATATTAGATAAGTATTCTATTGCATCTTCCCATTTGTTTTCTTTCAGCAGACAATCAAGCGCGTTTGGAAGCATCAAATTGTCCTCCCCATAGCAATTGCTTCTTTTTGTTCTGACACTAAAATGCAATGTCTTAGAATCTCTACATTTTTTCGTAGAAATTCGCACCCAATTTTGCGTACGTCATCATCTATCTTTGAACCGTCAATGTTCTTGGCGGATCCCACATCAAAATGGCCGTTACAAATCGACATTGTTAAAAACCTGTTATTACTATTTCCTGTCTGAAGTAGTTGATCAAAAACAATTATATCTTCTTTTGTATGATTAATGCCTTTTTCTATTTCATCAAGGCAAAACAATGGGCTATTAACAGTGGTACCAAATATTAAATATTTGGCATACGATTTGTCTATTTTTTCAACAATATAATCTTTCATAACACACCTTGCTATACTATATAGTTTTCATCAATAACCTTTAATGTATCTCGGATTATTGAATCAGCCTCTGATTTAGAAGATAGTAATCTTGTGTTTGCGTCTGCACCACCAATAATTATACCAAAATGGAACAATGTATGTCTATTGTTATGCAAATGATTATAACAGTTTTCCAGCTTAGTAATATTATCTCTCAATATGGTTCCTTTAAACTCAGATTTTAATCTATACACTCCATCGACACACTCAAACATATTAAAATTATAGGATTGCATAGTAATTCCGCATTTTGTTAGATTATATTTTAGCACTCCCTCTAATGCTCTTAAGGCAGGGAATACAAACATAGAAAATTCAGTATCATTTCTTGCAGGATTATTTAGGTTTATTATTGCTTGTTTTAACAAAGTCACAATATTTGCCAGAAGAATTTCTTGAGAAATAGTTGGTAATATACTGTTATAATCATCGTCAACTTTTACTCTATCTATTGAAATACCATATGCACTTTTTAGTACTTGAATAAAATCTCCACATTGAAGTGTTTCTATAACTTCTGTTGTAATAATCTGAAAAAGATTATTCTTTTTCCCTTGAACCGTCATCTTTATATTATTAAACAGAGTGATTTGGCTTTTTTCATTTCCAAACACCACTGTCCAACTCTTTTTGTTTCCATTTTCCGCTGAAGAGAAATCAATTCCTTGATATTCATCTTTAAGTTTGGCAAGTAAGTCGTCGATATTTTTTTCATTAACTGGACTAATAATGTATCCGGAGTTTCCATCCAAATCCCGTATTATTTTGTTCTCAAACACAGCGCTTTTAGCAAGTTTATCTGCTCTGTCATTATACTTATTGTTTGAATGGCCGCTCACTTTAATAAATTCTATGGATATAATACCTGACTTATCATCAATATAATGTTTATAATAGCTTGTTAACGGTGTCTTTGTCTGCCATTCACCAGAAGCCCATTTTCCTATTCCTTCGTAATCATAAAAAATCGAGAGATTATCGTAGCCGTTTTTCCATGCCCAATCCACTGCGTTCATTACGGCAATTATTTCACCGGCGACATTTCTAAGATCAATATACTTCTCATTCTTCCCAATGTTGCATAATTCTACATACGTAT
>CACYEJ010000320.1 GCA_902773395.1 uncultured Ruminococcus sp. | reverse complement strand
TGCAGTACCGTTCACCATTTTGTTGATAAACTCAGGTGTTCTGCCGTCAACAGTAATTACAGCGTTGTCACTGATATAATATCCAAGCATTGTTGTAAGTGCAATAGAAGCATTATATTCAGTTTCGCACTTTGCCGTCTTGTCGTCTGTATCCCAGCTAAGCGACAAGCTTTCAATGTTGTTGGCAGTTGTTGTGGCAGTTAAAGCGTCAAACTCTGTTTCGTATTCAACTGTTCCGATACGTACAGCGACTGTATCTATTGCGATTAGATACTTAATCTTTATCATCTCGGTAGTTTCAGCAACAGCGCTGTACACCTCGTCTGCCGTTGAACCCTGATGCAGATAAAGCGTTGTTGCAAAGGCATTGTTTGAATATTTAATATCGGAGCTGTTGTCCGAATTCAAGAGTATTGCCCATTCAAGCTCTGAACAGTCTTGGAAAGCATAACTGCCGATTGTTGTAACGCTTCTGGGAATAATTACAGATTTCAGATTCTTGCAGTAACGGAAAGCAGTAGAACCAATTGAAGTAACGCTGTCGGGAATAGTTATTGATTTGAGTCCTGTAAAATTATAGAAAGCAGTATTTTCAATCGAAGTGCGGCCGTCAAGGAGTATTATAGATTCAATATTCGTATTGCCGTAAGCTGTAAATCTGCCGAAGCATTAGGGAACGCAATACTCGCAGTTGAAACAGCCGCAACAGCTAACAGACTTATAAATATACGTTTAAATCTGTTGCTCTTTTTATTGTTCATAAGCTTACGCCCTTTCTTTGATTAATAAAAAACAAAATTAAATTAGATTCAGAAATAATTCAATTTTGTTTTTAGTAATGTTAAAATTCACAAAATCATATCATTATATCTACTCATCTTAATTATAACATTTTTCTCAAAAAAATCAATAAACTTGAGCAAAATAATATATTTTTAGCTGTTACATCACAAACTGCCAACGGCGGGCAACGCCCGCAGGAAATACGCACACCAACTTTTTGGGTTAGGTGACTTTCTCTCATGCGTCAGAATTTGTCCCTAAGGATAGTTCAACGAAAGACAAATTCTCCTTTTAAACAATTAAAACAATTAGTCTTTATCAAAAATTCTCCAGATATCAAATCGGAAAGTTTAAGTCAAAAATTAATTGCATTTCGGCATGTGCAAAATAAAAAAACAATGTTGATATTATCTTTTCAATATGATAAAATAATCATATAAACTATTAAATAAAGTCAATAAAACAGACATGTAATGATTGCGTAATTTAAAAGAATAATAAATAATCCTGAAAGAAGATGAACTTATATAATGAAAAGGAAAATGATGTCAATAACGAGTCTGATTGTGTGCCTGTGTTTCTTGCTGATAGGGTGCAGTGAAAATAGTACAGCCAGCAGAAAACTCTCTCAATCTGAAAATGATAAAATAGAAAATGCCAAAACAGTGTACGAGATTTCATCTTTTTTAAATAAAACCTCGGATTTGATGAAATACAGCGAATGCACAAATGATGATGAGCTTTCTATGTATTTCGATTTGCTTGGAACACATGATTATTTTGTAGTTCCTTCCGGCAATGAAAAATACGTTTTGTTTTTATATGAATATTCCGGCTACGGAGAAACGCTTTCTTCTATAACTGAAATCGCAAAGGAGTATGATTCTCCAAATGAGGGTAGTCTAAAGCTTACCGTTACCAGTCAAATAGAATATACAGAACAGGACGGCTTTGCACCTGAAATAACCTCTGTAAGATGTGTAGTCAAGCTTGATAAAGAAATAAAATCACTGTCTGTTGACGGCACAGCTTACAACGAATACAGCGGCGGATACATAAATGTAGATGATAAACAAGGTGTTGCAGATGCTGATTTAAATATTATTGTACCGATACAGTATGAAACGATTAGGGACTTTGAAACTTTTGGAACGGATAAGCATTACTATTTTATAGCTGCCCAGAATGGTGTCGGGGTAATGAACGAAAACTATGAGATAATAATTCAGCCTAAATATGACAATGTCTTTTTTGTGAATGACAGTAAATTTGTTGTGGGAAAAGGACCGCGAGATGAAGTCAGCTTGGGAAATGCTCAAATAGGAGTTTTAAATCAAGATGAAGAGCTTATACATGAGTACATTGACGGATTTATTGACGGAACAGAAAGCTTTAATAATGCTGTGTATCAGGTAGTTTTCGGTCGCATGAATGATGACAGCTATTTGCAGGGAGTGCTTGATGATGATTTAAATATCATCATCGAACCTAAATATCAGAATATTTCTGTTTTTGAATTACAAGAAGATCAGTTCTACGTGGTTGAGAATGATAAAGGTGAATTTGCCGTGATAGATTCTTCCGGAAAACAGCAGACAGATTTCGAGCCGACATCAGTATACGAGGTTCAGACAAATTACTATCAGTCATTGGAAGATACAGATATAGGTTAATTATTGGTTGGATTGACAAGAGTACCTTATCAAAATTGCATGTGTCAAAATGAACAATAACAGACTAAAAAATCAGTCGAAAAGTTTTAGCTTTCTTTTATAATTGACTAAAACTCAAACCATTCATTGTGCATGATGACGAAAAACAAAGCCCACAGATAAAACATGATGTTGTATAGTTACTTTCTTTTTACAATTTCTAAACAAGTAGATTTTATCAAGAAATTTCCGGATATCAAAATGGGAAGTTTAAGTAAATGATTTTTTCATCAGCAGAGTACAAGTAAAATAATTTTTTCTTACAATAAATAAATATGAATTTTTTGTATTGGGTTCCATTAATTTTTTTAAATTTTTTTTAAGAATTACCGTTCTTATTTGTTGAAATACGGATTATAATGTGATACAATAAAAAAGTGTAATTATAATTAATCTCTTTTGGCTTGTACTCAACAGATTTTTATTTTGTGATTTAAATCCGGCTGTGTGCATATATATCGAGCTAAATTATTATTATCTAAAGCTATATTGCCATTAGATATAATAGCAGCTTCCAGACGAAAGAGATACACATATTTACCATATTTAAAGAAAAGGGGAGAGAAAAATGGATAAGGCAAATTTGACTTTGCCCACAAGTCCGTTTCGTACCAGAGGCGGCGCTAAGGCTCCGCATAGGAAAAACACGCTTAATTCAGAATCTGTTACGATGCCTTGCCCAAAGCAGGTTATTCTGCCAATGGTGCAGCATATCGGCGCGCCTTGTAAGCCTGTTGTAAAAGCCGGCGCTGTAGTTGCTGTCGGAGATGTTGTTGCCGAAAGCGGCGGCTTTGTTTCTGCGCCGATTCATGCGACTGTGTCCGGTAAGGTCAGCAAAATCACTCAGGTTAAGCTTTCTACAGGTCAGATGGGCGATGCAATTATTATTGATTCCGACGGCGAGATGCGTATAAGCGAAAACTGTAAGCCGCCTGTTGTCAATAATGCAGCGGATTTGATTGAAGCAGTTAAGGCAAGCGGCTTGGTTGGTTTGGGCGGCGCAGGCTTCCCAACTCATGTCAAGCTGAATGTTCCCGATGGTAAGAAAGCCGATACGCTCGTAATCAACTGCGCTGAGTGTGAGCCGTACATCACTACAGACAACAGAGAGGCAATCGAGAATACAGACAATGTTTTAAACGGTATTGTTACTGTTATGAGGTTGCTGGAGCTTGACAGAGCTATTATCGGTATTGAAGATAACAAGCCTGAGGCTATCAAGCTTTTGAAGCAGGCTGTCAAGGATTCTAAGGAGAAGGAAGCAGAGAGAATTTGCGTACTTCCGCTTAAAGCAAGATATCCTCAGGGCGCTGAGAAGGTTCTGATTAAGGCATGCACCGGCAGAGTTGTTCCTGTTGGAAAGCTTCCGCTTGATACGGGCTGTATCGTGATGAATATTACCTCAGTAGCTTTTGTTTCGTCGTATTTGAAAACAGGTATTCCGCTTGTATCAAAGCGTGTTACAGTTGACGGCTCGGCTGTGGCTGAGGCGAAAAATGTTATTGTGCCGATAGGTACTCCGATTAAGGACGTTATTGAGTTCTGCGGCGGTTATTCCGAACCTTGCGGAAAGCTCATCAGCGGCGGTCCGATGATGGGTATTTCACTTGCAAGCGATGAGTTCCCGATTTTGAAACAGAACAACGCTATTCTTGCATTTAATGAGAAAGACGCTGTTTTGCAGAAAACTACAGATTGTATCCGCTGCGGCAGATGTGTTGCAAGCTGTCCGCTGAGTCTTATGCCGGCGGCAATTGAGAATTCTGTGAAGCTAAAGGATATTGACGCACTCAATAAGCAAGGTGTTATGGTCTGTATGGAATGCGGAAGCTGCGCGTTTAATTGTCCGGCACATCGTCCGCTGGTGCAGGTGATGCGTCAAGGTAAAACTTTGGTTCGGTCTGCACCGAAGAAGTGAGGAGTGTGAGAGTATGGAAGAAAAACTTATCGTTTCGGCGTCGCCTCATATAAGAACTAAAACCTCGACTACTACGATTATGCTCGATGTGATTATTGGTCTTTTGCCGGCGGCGATTGCTTCGGTTATTATATTTGGTTTTAGATCATTAGTTATTATTGCGGACACCGTGCTTGTTGCGGTACTCGCTGAGTATGTTTCCAGAAAGGTCATGAAAAGAGAAAACACTGTGCGTGACCTCTCTGCCGTTGTTACGGGCTTGCTGCTGGCACTTAACCTGCCGGTTGGCATTAACCCGATTTTTGCTGCGTTTGGCTCTGTGGTTGCAATTGTGGTTGTAAAGCAGATGTTCGGCGGCATTGGCAACAACTTTGTAAATCCGGCTTTGGCTGCGAGAATTATTCTCCTGTCGAGCTTTCCGAAATCTATGACAACATGGGCAAAGCCTTTCTATTATAAAGAAGGCGCCGTAGACGCTGTTACCTGCGCTACGCCGCTTGCTATGAATGCTAACGGTCAGACAACTCCGCTTAAAGATTTATTCTTGGGCACAACAGGCGGCTGTCTTGGCGAAACCTGCGCGCTTGCGCTTATTATCGGCGGTGTGTATCTGATTGCAAGACGTGTGATTAGTCCGATTATCCCCTGCGCATATCTTGCTACAGTTGCTGTGATGTCGCTTATTTTCGGTCAGGATATTCTATTCCAGCTTCTCAGCGGCGGCTTGATGCTCGGCGCGTTCTTTATGGCTACTGATTACACTACATCTCCTATCAATTCAAAGGGTAAAGTTGTGTATGCAATTGGCTGCGGAGTATTTACATTCCTTATCAGAAATTTCGCAAATCTGCCTGAGGGTGTTTCTTTCTCGATTTTGCTTATGAATATTCTTGTTCCGCTCATCGAGAGAGCTACTAACCCAAGACCGTTCGGAGAGAAGGAGAGTAAAAATGCCTAAATTAAATGCAAAAGATATACTCGTTCCAACCGTGGCGCTTGTTTTGATCTGCGGTATTTCAACCGGACTTCTCGCCGGAACTAACGAGATGACAAAGGAGCCTATTGCAGCGGCAGAGGCTCAAACTCAGCAGGAGTCTATGATGTCGGTTTCTCCGGACGGCACAAAGGATTACAATAAAATTGATACGGAAGATTCGTCTGTGGAGTGCTATGAAGCGTTGGACGCAAGCGGCAATGTAATCGCTTATGCCGTATCGACAAGCGCCAAAGGATATGGCGGCACGATTAAGGTTATGACAGGCATTGACGCCGAAACAGGAGATGTTATCGGAGTTAATGTTTACGATAATTCAACGGAAACTCCGGGACTCGGAGCTAAGACTTCCGAGGTGGATTTCAGCGGTCAGTTTGCAGGCGGTTCTTCCGAAACAGGATTTACTGTTGCAAAGGACGCCGACAAAAATCCCGGCAAGGAATCTGTTGACGCTGTAACAGGTGCAACCATTTCTTCGAGGGCGGTTGTAAAAGCTGTTAATCAGGCTGTTGACGTTTACAATCAAGTAAGTGGGGGTGCGAAATAATGGCTGAAAAGAAACCGCTTATAAAAGAATTTACAAAAGGTATTATAAAGGAAAATCCGGTGCTTTGTCTGGTGCTTGGTACTTGTCCGACACTTGCTGTAACAACAGGCGTTAGCAGCGCTGTGGGAATGGGACTTGCAGCAACGGCTGTTCTGGTATGCTCAAACTCGGTAATCTCGGCACTGCGTAAGGTGATTCCGAGCAAGGTTAGAATTCCTGCGTATATTACAATCATTGCGGCATTCGTAACGATTGTTCAGATGATAGTAAAGGCATATGCGCCGGCGCTTAATGATGCGCTGGGAGTATATCTTCCGCTTATCGTTGTAAACTGTATCATACTTGGAAGAGCAGAAATGTTCGCAAGCAAGAACGGCGTAGTTGCGTCTGCGCTTGACGGTTTGGGAATGGGAATTGGCTTTACAACGGCATTATTCCTTATGGGAAGTATCAGAGAGATTCTCGGAGCCGGCTCATGGCTGGGACTTCCTATTCCTGTATTGAGCAGCAATCCGATTTTGATATTTATACTTCCTCCGGGAGGCTTCTTCGTATTTGGTATGCTTATGGCGATTGCAAACAAGCTTAACTCCAAGAAGCCTGAGAAGAAGAAAGAAGAAGAGATTGGCTGCGCAGCGTGTCCAATGAGCGGCAGCTGCGGCAAGCTTGCTAAAGGAGAGGAGTGTGAAGCAAAATGAGTATAACGCAGCTTGTAGGTATTTTTCTAGCATCTATACTCACGGAAAACTATATTCTATGCAAGTTCTTTGGTATCTGTCCGTTTTTGGGCGTATCGAAAAAGCTTGACACGGCGCTTGGCATGAGCGCAGCGGTAACATTTGTAATGGTGCTTGCAACAGCAGTTACATGGCCGATATACACATATATTTTAGTTCCGAACGAATTTGAATATTTACAGACATTAGTATTTATTCTAGTAATTGCCGGATTGGTACAGCTTGTTGAGATTGTGCTCAAAAAGTATATGCCGCCGCTTTACAATGCGCTGGGAATATATTTGCCGCTTATCACAACGAACTGCGCAGTGCTTGGTATTACAATGCTTGTACTTGACAAAGGCGCAGAGGATCCGGCATTTGGTTATATTGCTTCACTAGTAAATGCGCTTGGAGCTGGTATAGGATTCTTGGCAGCAATGGTAATGTTTGCCGGTGTGCGTGAAAGACTGGAGTCCTGCGACATTCCAAAGAGCTTGAGAGGACTTCCGATTACGCTTGTATCTGCATCTCTGGTGGCTTGCTCATTCTTAGGATTCAGCGGAATTGTAGATAAGCTTTTACAGTAAGGAGGTACAAAATTGAATAGTATTTTACTTGCGGTAATTATAGTAGTAGTTATCGGTTTGATTGTAGGTATTGTGCTAGCAGTAGCGAGCGTACTTATGGCAGTACCGGTAGATGAGAAGGCAGCGGAAATTCAGGAGCAGCTTCCGGGAGCAAACTGCGGAGCATGCGGATTTTCCGGCTGTTCGGGTTATGCTGCGGCTTTGTCTAAGGGCGAGGCTGAGCTTGGACTTTGTTCTGTAGGCGGTCAGGCGGTAATAGATGCAATTGCACCGATTATCGGAGCAGAGGCAGTTGCGAGCGTACCGAAAACAGCGGTTGTTCACTGCAACGGAAACGATGACAACACCTCAAAGGTGACAAGATATCAGGGAATTCAGAGCTGTATGGCGGCATCGCAGCTTTACGGCGGAATGGGCGAATGTTCATACGGCTGTATTGGATTTGGTGACTGTATGGCGGCTTGCGAGTACGGCGCTATCAAGGTTGAGAACGGAGTTGCAATTGTTGACCCTGATGTATGTAAGGCTTGCGGAAAGTGCGTTGCGGCATGTCCGAAGAAGCTGATTTCTATTGAGCCGAAGAAGTCAAGAGCAATAGTTAAGTGCAGCAACTGTGACAAGGGCGCTTTGACAAGAAAGGCTTGCAAGGTAGGCTGCATCGGCTGTATGAAGTGCGTAAAAACCTGTGAGCATGATGCAATTAAGGTTGATAAATTCCATGCAATTGTTGACCCTGAAAAGTGCGTAGGCTGCGGCAAGTGTGCAGAACAGTGTCCGCAGAAGATTATATTTATGGCTTGATAATATTGATATTGCAAACTGAATCAGATGATACTCTATTGCAGGGTATCGTCTGATTTTTTATAGTGATTGAATTGAGTGATTATACTCAAAATCTAAAAGATCTAGCATATTAAAGTTTGCGGGTGACGGAACACCCCAAGAAGTCAAGCCGCCAGGCGTAGATTGATTGGCAGGTGTTCCTAATGCAGAGCCCCGTCG
>CACYEJ010000319.1 GCA_902773395.1 uncultured Ruminococcus sp. | reverse complement strand
GGTGTTCCGTCACCCGCAAATACCCCAAGGGCACTTCCTTCGGGGCGCCTTTGAAAAAGTTTGATCAAAACTTTAATGTTATTTACTCTAGTTTATTTTAATCCCCAAGCAACATTCTATCATTATCTATCGTCGCTCCACTTGCCTTCTCAAATTTCTGTAAAAGAATATCAACCGTCAGCTTCTTCTTCTCTTCTCCAGCTATATCAAGCACAACTTTACCATTATTCATCATGATAAGTCTATTACCATGCGTAATCGCATCTTTCATGTTATGTGTTACCATTAACGCCGTAAGCTTGTTTTCGTGAATAATCTTATCACTGAGTTCAAGCACCTTTGCCGCTGTCTTAGGGTCAAGCGCCGCCGTATGCTCGTCAAGCAGCAGCAGCTTCGGTTTCTTAATTGTAGCCATTAGCAGTGTGATTGCCTGTCGCTGTCCTCCGGAAAGCAATCCTACTTTCATAGTCATTCTGTCCTCAAGTCCAAGCTCAAATTCCTTTAGCAGCTCACGATACTGCTCCTTCTCAGACTTCTTTACTCCCCACGCAAGTCCTCTTCTCTGCCCTCTCCTTGCGGCAATTGCAAGGTTTTCTATAATCTCCATATCGGCAACTGTTCCCGTCATAGGATCCTGAAAAACTCTGCCGAGGTACGGGGCTCTCTTATGCTCAGGAAGTGCAGAAATGTCCTCTCCGTCAATCAGAATTGCGCCGCTGTCAACCGGCCACACTCCGGCAATTGCGTTTAGTGTGGTGGATTTTCCTGCTCCGTTGCCGCCGATTACTGTACAAAAATCGCCGTCGTTGAGCGTGAGGTTGACTCCGTTGAGAGCTTTCTTCTCGTTGACCGTTCCGATATTAAAAGTTTTGTAAACGTCTTTAATTTCAAGCATCGCTCTCAGCCTCCTTCAAATTCTTCTGGTTCTGCTTAGCAACCTTTTTAAAGGAATTCTTCGACTTATCCTTTAGATATGGGAACGCAAGGAAAATTGCCACGATGACTGCCGTAAAGAGTTTTGTGTCATCTGTCGGCATTTTCAGCCAAATTACAATACCCATTGAAATGTAATAAAGTATACCGCCAATAATTACAAACAAAAGCTTTATGATAAAATTCATATGCTTACGGAAAATTGCGCCGCCGATAACCGAACCAATAATAACAGCCGCAAGACCGATAACAATTGCGCCTCTGCCCATATTTACATCGGCAAAGCCCTGATACTGTGAAAACAGCGAGCCTGAAAGAGCTACCAAACCGTTTGAAAGCGAAAGCGCTATAACCTTTGCAAGATTAATGTTGATACCCTGCGCCTTACTCATTGCCGGATTGCTGCCGGTTGAACGAATTGTTGAGCCCTGTTCAGTACCAAAATACCAGTACATCAGACAAATAATAACAACTGCAAATATTATGCTTATCAAAATAGCGCGTGGAATATCTATTGATGAAAGCACCAGCTCATGGTTACGGAAGCTTATCGGAAGGTTCGCTTTTCCCATGATATTCAGATTGATAGAATATAATGCAATTTGTGTTAATATTCCGGCGAGAATATCAGGGATACCCAACACTGTATGCAAAATACTCGTGACAAGTCCTGCAATAATTCCTGCGGCAAACGCAACCAGCACCGCAACACCTACAGGAACATCGTGCATAAGCAAGACAGCAGTTACGGCGCCGCCTGTAGCAAATGAGCCGTCAACCGTCAAGTCGGCGAAGTTAAGGAGCTTATATGTGATAAAAACTCCCAGAGCCATAAGACCCCATATAATTCCCTGAGCTATATTACCGGGAAGTGCGGCAATAAATGTTGAAGGACTCAGAGAAGAAAAATAGTTTAGTAACGAATCCATAATTCCACCCTTTTATAATTAAATGATTTATTTTGTAAATATGTACCCTGCTCAGCATTTTTAATAATCGCAGCATGAAGATACCAGCAATGTTAAGACTTAGCATTTTTTCTCAGAACGGCAATTCGCAAGCTCTTGCCTTAACTCCGCACTGTTACACTTCTCAATATGATTACTAAAAATATAAAATATCCTAGAT
>CACYEJ010000318.1 GCA_902773395.1 uncultured Ruminococcus sp. | reverse complement strand
TGCTTGTATCAAGCCCTCGAATTTTGCCGTATATATCTATAGCGTCCACGCAAGAATCGGAGTTATATATTTCTAAAATTTTGCTGTCTATATAATTTCGGGGATAATGTATATCTCCAAAAGAATCATAACAAACCGCTTCATAACCAGTTTCTAAATCTGTTGAGTGAATTCTTGTTACAACCGCAGTGCAGGCTTCATTTTTGGATGGAAGAAGCTTAGTATGAAGCATAGCGTTAATCAAAGTTGATCTACCGCTGCTCATGGTTGCAATAACATTTATATGCAGTGTGTCATTATTTGAGCCTGCTTCTTTGTACGTCATTATCATTGATTTTTGAATATAACTTTCAAGCTGTGTCACACCCGAATTCTCGATTGCAGCATTCAGCTTTCTGACGAGATATTTATTGTCGAGAGTAAGCGAATAAGGGTCATACCTTGTGAATCTCGTTTTCGCATATGAACTCAGCAGTATGTCGCTTTCGGGGAAATACATATCACAACAACTCAAAAAATTACTATGCTGTTTTCTGGTCAAATTCTCTCCTGACAAAACTTTTCTGAAAAGCATTGCGGCAAGCCCCGAAACGGGAACAATATCGGGATTCTTAAATCCGATATCCTCTATGTATTTTTCAGTATTTATTATCATGCTTTCAAGCTCTTCATCGTCAGTTATTTCATCAAGCTTATTTAAAGCAAAAACAACATTAATATTATTATGTTTCTGCAAGTGATTTCTTAGGCTTAAAAGAAGGTTTTTATCGTCCTTAATTCCCATCTGAGTAGCGTTTATAAGATACAGAACAATTCCGTTATTTAACTTACTCAAAACGTCCAGAGTAACAGTTTCATGATTCGTATCTTGAGAGTTATTCGTACCTGGTGTATCAATAAGCAGCAATGTTTTGTCTGTATTTAAAATTCCACTGATCTGTGAAACAAGACATATATTTTCTATATCTTCTTTTGAATTGATATCTCTCAAAATGTCGGGTATACCGTTTTTTGCAGCATAGCTTTGTCCGTTATTTTTTCTGTACCAAAGCTTTGGAATAGGCCTTGAATGATCATTAACAATGTAATATGATTTAGCGGTACATGCCATATTACCCGATGGCAGTATTTCAGCCCCTAACAAAGCATTGATCAAAGTACTTTTTCCGCTGGACATAGTAGCCATTACAAGCACAGGAAATACTTTGGGTGAATTTATGTCGATGTATCCATTTGATAAGAATTCATTAATCAACAAATCTATATTGTTCATTACCGCCATCCTTCTATCGAGTGTATTATATCGGATTTTTATAGATGTAACTAAAAAATTTCTATACCGTTTTCTATGTACGAAAGATTT
Source organism: uncultured Ruminococcus sp. (assembly GCA_902773395.1). The sequence continues at coordinate 926 of CACYEJ010000318.1, read as the reverse complement.
ACGGAAAATGGGTAAAGTGAATATTTCGCTTAAAACTTTTTTAGTATGTCCGAATATTTTTTCTCTAATTTCTTTGATTGATTATCAACTTTTTTGGTGTACCGTTGAACTTGAATCACATATTTGATAAGTTCATAATATTCACTGTAAAATAGCCCTATATCACCATGACAGGTAGGATATTCATCTGTGTTTATAAGTGCATTCTTTTTGTTTGTTGATCCCAATTTTCTGATTATTATTGGGATTTTTGAATTTTGTTGGCAGTCTTTTTCTATAACAGGGTTATATTCGTTTGCAAGAGCCACCTGTTTACTGTGGTAATCTTCCAGTAATTCACTGCTGTAATACACCAAAGACAAATATTTGATATTTGAAAAAACTGAACAAAAAGCTAACACACAAAAAAGAACAATAATAACAATAGCAAGTAAAACTCCGACAACACAAAGCCACCCATTATTTGGTCTGATATGCCGTACCATAGTAACAACCAACCATATCACAGAGCATACCGCCTGTAATACTACACCTACATAATTTGCAATCGAGCCAAAAACCTGATTTTTTTTACAAACCATAACCAATAGTAAAGTCAACAAAGCCATAACAATTATTTCTCTGAAAATAATAACTCCTATAAACCCAAAGAAAGACATCTTTAAAGCACCTTTTCCACTATATAAGATTAAGCTGCTTATAAGCAAAGCAATTAAGAATACGATCACAGACAATTTTGTAAGCTTACTATAAACCCACTTGACATCATCTCTTATACTGCGTGCATTATTCATTCTACCAAAACCTCTTATATATCATTGTTTTCTAACAAGCATACTGAATCTCCCTGACCTCTTATCCACATATCTATCCCTTTTCCAAACACCTCTGCAGTAACAGTATAAATGCCGTTATTCTCACTTAAC
>CACYEJ010000317.1 GCA_902773395.1 uncultured Ruminococcus sp. | reverse complement strand
ATGATATCAGCAGGAGATTTCAGAAACGGCGTTACATTTGAAATGGACGGTCAGGTAGTTTCTATCATCGAGTTCCAGCACGTAAAGCCGGGTAAGGGTGCTGCTTTCGTTCGTACAAAGATTAGAAACGTAATTACAGGTGCTGTAGTTGAGAAAACTTTCAACCCTAACGATAAGTATCCAACAGCTTACATCGAGAGAAAAGAAATGGAGTACAGCTATTCCGACGGCGATCTCTATTACTTTATGGATACAGAAACTTGGGAGCAGATTCCGATTGGCAAGTCAGTACTTGGCGATAACTTCAAGTTTGTTAAGGAGAACATGGTTTGTAAGGTTCTTTCCTACAAGGGCAACGTTTTCGGTGTTGAGCCGCCGAACTTCGTAGAGCTTAAAGTTACTGCTACAGAGCCGGGCTTTAAGGGCGATACCGCTACAAATGCAACAAAGCCTGCAACAGTTGAAACAGGTGCAGAGGTAAGAGTTCCTCTCTTCATCGACGAGGGCGAAATGATTCAGATTGATACACGTACAGGCGAGTATCTCGGACGTGCTTGATTTGGCATAAAAAATACGCCGCAATAGCACAAAATCATATTTCTGTAAAAGAGGTTTACACAGATGGATATTAACGAAAAGGTAGCTTACATTCGAGGTCTTACTGATGGCCTGAAGCTTAATGATAATGATGATACAGTCAAAGTGCTGAAAGCTGTTATTGATTTGCTGGAGGATATCTCCGATGAGGTTACAGAGCTTGGTGAGCTTTATGATGACCTTAGCGATCAGGTAGAAGAAATAGATCAGGATCTTTCTATCGTTGAGGATGATCTCTATGACGAGGAGGAAGACGATGAGGATTTCGATGATTTCGATGACTTTGATGAAGACGGTGAATATTACGAGGTAGTTTGCCCAAGCTGCGGAGATGAGATTTGTGTTTCCGAGGATATCCTAATTGAGGGCAGTATAGAGTGTCCTAGCTGCGGCAAAAAACTAGAGTTTGATTTCTCAACTCTCTCAGCCGATGAGATTAATAACGAGTCGGAAGAAGAATAATACGAAAATTAACATCTTTATCGCCCCTTGAGTATTATGCTTAAGGGGTGATTTTTATGCGTAAAATAAGGCTTCGCAGAAGTACATATCAAAAATATATTTTACTGGGCAGGACAATACTTGCTGTTTTGCTAATAGCTTCTATTTTGGTAATGGTATATTTTGAAGAAAAGGTGTCGCCATTTATGAGGGATTATACCATTATGAAAGGACAACAGACGATTACCGAACTGTTCAGCGAAATTGTGAATGAAAAAATGTCTGAGCTTAATCTGTCTTATGATAAGCTGATGAATATTACATATTCTAATAACGGCGAGGTTCAGTCGCTGAATACAGACGTTGTTACAGTCAACAGGCTTAAAAATGAGGTTACTACAGAGCTTTCAGGATTACTCTCAAACAAATTTGAATATGTGGTGGAAATACCTGTGGGCAGTATTATTAATACAGAGTTTTTAAGCGGTTCGGGTAAATCTATCGAGTTTAACAATATCGTGACGGGCGATGTCAAATCTGATTTCAGAAGTGAGTTTGAATCGGCAGGCGTAAATCAGACTATTCATAGGCTTTATATTGATATAACAGGCGATTTGCTGATTATCGGAGGCGGCGAGCAAGAACCTATTGAACTGAAAACTTCTGTGCTTCTGGGGGAAACAGTGCTTGTCGGAAATGTTCCTACAATTATAAAATAGAATTAGTAGATAAATTTTCGAATAAGTGTTGATTTATTTTTGGAAATGATTTATAATAAATACTGTACAGAATTATAAGCAATTCTTTCCTGTGCGATTCGAGGGAGTGTAGAAAATGGATGAGTTAAGAAAATATTGTGTACCTTATGGTGTATTGATGAAGCTTCGTGTATATATAATTATTCTAATGGCGATTATTGTTTTTGTAGCATATAAGACAATCAGAGGAAGATATGTTACTATTGACTTTGCACTGTTTAATATGTGTTCTGTGGCGATTGCTTTTCTTTTTGGTTGGATTCTTTACTTTTTGATAAAAAAGATGGTGTTCGATAAGCAGCTGAAGCTTTTTGAAAGTCGAGTGCAGTATTTCAAAAATAATGAGCTGCTTGATTTTGTGCTGAGGGATTTTAACACAGGAGAAAGACAGCTTGGCGGAAGCATAATTGTCGGACAGGATTGTCTTATCGGTGCAAATACCGGTATGATTGCTTGGTACGATGATATTCAAAGAATATATCAGGAAGCAAAAGATGTAAGCAATTATCAAAAAGCCAAGGAGGGCGAGTCCAGCTCACTTTATGTCGTGTGCGGTGATAAGAATTATAGGTTATGCTCAATCACTTTGAATGAGGTATATGACCGTGAAGTTACTCAGCTTTGTAAAGCTGTGAACAAGAGAAATACCAATTTCGATTACTAATGAAAAAAATGTTTACTTTACCTCCCAGTTCTGTTATAATTAATTTGAATGCTGAATTTTCAGATTTTAGAATATAACGATTGGGAGGTTGGCTTTATGGCTGACAGTTCATTTTATAAAAAAACGTTGGCTGCATTAATGGCTGCGGCAATGGCTGTTTCGGCTGCTGCTGAGGCGAGTGCCCAGAACAAAGAAGAAATCCCTGTGCAGGCAGTTTTGGCTGGCGAATACAACGAGCTGTATACTGCTTACTTGAACGGTGAGGTGGAGGTTTCGGAGGATTCGGGCGTAGGTATTGCACCTTACACAGTACCCGGTAAAGTCTTAGAGCCGTCAGGTGCTTTGCCAAGCAGCTATGTTACTAAAACAACCGAAATCAGAAATCAGGGCAGCAATAATACATGCTGGGCTTTTTCGGGTATCGGTACACTAGAGGCTTTTCTGTCTTCTCAGGATAAGGGGCTTAATGACTTATCTGAGGAGCATTTGGCGTGGTGGGCTACAGCTTATCACAACAATGACGACGGAACCGGCTGGCTTAACAGAACATTTGCTCCCGGTGGCTACAGTAAGACTTATGCCGGCTACTTTGCGTCGTGGCAGGGTCCAAAGCTTGAAAGCGATGTGCCTTATGGTCATTCTGTTTATCCTGAGGATATGGACGATTATTCGAACTCTTTCAATGTAACCGGTATTCAATATGTGAATAATGATATCACTTCGATTAAAACGGCTATTAAGAATTATGGCGCTGTTGCGACTTCTTATAATAATGGTTCGGGCTACGGCAGCGGACGCAAATGCTATTATTCGGATAAAGAGGTTACAAGGTTTTCCGGTCATGCGATTACCGTCATTGGCTGGGACGATGATTATTCAGCAGACAATTTTAATGAAAACAGTCGTCCTCCGGCAGACGGTGCGTGGCTTGCTAAAAATAGCTGGGGACCGAGCAGCGGAGATGAAGGTTATCTCTGGGTGTCGTATTATGATTTGTATGCGTTTAACACCAATGTATGGGGAGAGAATGTTGCATTTACCTCAGTGAAAACTGCTAACCCTTATGATAAGCTATATCAGAACGAGCGTTACGGCGCTACGTATTATACTTATCTGAAAGATAAAAATAACAATAAGCTTAAATGTGTTACATTTGCAAATGTGTTTGATTTTGACGATGTACATAATCGTTTGGAAAGCATTGTGTTCCAGACCCTTAATGAAAATTCTGCATATACTGCTTATTATATTCCTGTTGAGAACAATAAGCCTGTTGCTGATAAATCAAAGTGGAGTTATCTTAGCAGCGGCAATATTGACAGCGCAGGATATATTAGAGTAAATACAGAGGGAGCAATTATTCCGGCTGGTGTTGGTGCAATTGGTATTGAGATTGACGGCTCGGCTGTAAATGATTATGCTTCAATTGGCGTAGACGAGTGGCTTACAGCTAAAAATGGAGATTTTATTTTTAAGCCCACCCCGAAAAAAGGCGATAGCTTCATTATTAATGGAAACGAAGCCTATGATTTGCTTGATGTTTATGCTAACAATAACGATAATGTTGGGGGCACGCTTGTAATCAAGGCGATTACTACAACTAACCTATTGGGCGACATCAACAACGACGGCAAATCTAATGTAACAGATGCTCTGCTTGCTCTTAGATACTCAGTACATCTTGAAAATTTTGACAGCGAACAGCTAATTAATTCTGATGTTAATTTTGACGGCAAGATTACTTCGGAGGATTCACTCATTATTCTTAGAAGATCGGTAAATCTTATTACGGATTATTAAATTTTTTTATCTAATAAAAATCCAATTGCTCTGCCAAAGGAAATTTGTTGCTTTGGCAGAGCTTTTTGAACGTTATATTTAAAGATAAGAGTTGATAATTTTTTTTAATGAAAAAATCAGATAATCTATTCTCAAATAAAGATTAAAATGAGCCTTTAAAAATGCTGAGTAATTTGTTAATTTTGACGAACTGTAATTTTCTGCGCAGCATATCAATTTGAAAAAAGCTAGGAAATAAGCCGTTTTTAGGCTGTGTTGAATATGTGGAAAACTTTTCAATAAAACTTCATAAATTAAACACTTTTGCTACTTGACAAGCGGCAATTAATTTTTTATAATAATAATAGGATTAGGGAATTTTACACAATAATTTACTTGGGTCGATTGTGAATTTTATGTGAAGTGTTTCTTCACGATTTGTTCAAGTTTTCCTAAAAATGCCATTGTGTAAAATTTTTCGGTAGTGATTGGAAGTGCTGTAGAGAATATCTTTTGATTATTATTGAATCTATACCAATATCAAAAATTAATAAGTATTATCTGCACTTTGGGAGATATTGGTATTTTTAATCTGGTGATACACTCCTTCTATGTTGTGAGTGAGAGGGAGTTGGTCAAAATAAAAATTATGATTGGGAGGAATTAATATGACACTAAAAAGAACGATGTGTGCATTACTCGCTGCAACTATGCTTGTTCCAAGCGCAGTTATGGCAGAGACTGTCGCATCAGCAGCCGAAGTCAATGTTGAAGAGTCTACAGCGGCAGTGTCTGAGGAAGCGTCAGCTGCGAGCTATGGTCTTGCGTCTAACATTCAGGACGGTGTAATTCTCCACTGTTTTGACTGGAAGTACAACGACATAAAAGCTGAACTTCCGAACATTGCGGCAGCAGGCTTTACTTCGGTACAGACTTCACCTGCGCAGCCTAACGGTACTGACACATGGTATTGGCTTTATCAGCCGAAGGGTTTTTATGTAGGAAATAACGGACTTGGTTCAAAAGCGGATCTTACTGCTCTCTGCTCCGAAGCAGATAAGTATGGAATTAAGATCGTTGTTGACGTTGTTGCTAACCACCTTTCGGGTAACCACAGCGATATTGACGATGAGCTTAAGCCTAGTCAGTATTGGCACACTTGGGGACAAGTTCCCGATGATAAATGGGGAGATCGTAATTGGGTAATCTTTGGTGATATTGGTATGCAAGATCTCGCTACAGAAAATGAATTTGTTCAGAGCAAGGTTAAGCGTTATGTTGAAGAGTTAAAGAGCATTGGCGTTGACGGTATCCGTTGGGACGCAGCAAAGCACATTGGACTTCCCGGCGAGCAGGGCGACTTCTGGCCTACAGTAACATCTGTTTCCGGTATGTGGAACTACGGCGAGATTCTTGATGATCCGGGCGGAGATGCTGTTACTGTAATGAAAAATTATACTAAGTACATCGGCATCACAGACTCAGGTTACGGTCACTCACTTAGAAATGCCGCTAGACAGGGCAGCGTGCCGGAAGGATATGCAAACTGGGCGGCAAGAGGTCTTACATCTGATAAGATTGTATATTGGGGTGAAAGCCACGATACATGGGCAAATGCTTATGACTGGGGTTATTCTCACCATATGAGCCAAAACGTAATCGACCGCTGCTATGCAGTTGTTGCTGCTCGTAACTTGGCTACATCACTTTACTTCTCACGTCCGTTCTCCGACCCGAGTGCAAAGGAAAACACTCATGTAGGCGACAAGGGAAGTACTCACTTCACAAGCAAGGAAGTTGCAGAGGTTAATAAGTTCCATAACGCAATGATTGGCAAGGCTGATTATTACACAGCTTCCAACGGCTGCTCCGTAATTACTCGTAAAGACGGCGGTGCTGTTATCGTCAAGGGCAGCGGAAGCGGTCAGGTTTCCGTTGCAAACGGCGGCGGATACGCTAAGGCAGGTACATATAAGGACGCAGTTTCAGGTAACACATTCACAGTT
>CACYEJ010000316.1 GCA_902773395.1 uncultured Ruminococcus sp. | reverse complement strand
CGTCATTGAATTTAAATAAATACTTAACTGTTTTATCATAAACCGAAATGAGTTTTTTTTCAATATTTGCAACAGAGATGTAATAATTTTTACTAAGATTGTTACGTAATTCCTTGGAAATATCTGTCATCTCAGCAAAATCTTCCACACCAAGCGTAAGCCACTTATAAACCTGCTTCGCACGAAACTTAGGAAGTGACAGCTCCGTTTTGAACTCCTCTTCCAATTCAGCCAAGGAATATGATTTAATATCTTTCAAAATCTCACCTCTTTTTTATTGCACTGATGAAAAATCCGTCCGTACTATTCGTCTGCGGAAAGAGTGTTAATTGATTTTCCGGTTCTTCGATTGTACGGCTTATTCCACGGGGCAGCACAATCGGCAGCGGCTCGTACTCATCTTTGTAGCTTTCTAAAAATTTGTTTACAACATCGCCGTTCTCAGCCCTGTGAAGTGTACACGTTGAGTAAATCAGAACACCTCCGGAAACGAGATACTTTGCAGAATTTTCCAGAATACGGTACTGTATGTCGGGCAGAGAATCTATGCCGAGATCATCTTTATATCTTATCTCAGGCTTTCTGCGGAGTATGCCAAGTCCCGAACACGGCACATCACAGAGAATTTTATCGGACATTTCAAGCGGCTCATCGCTTAGAGCATCACGCTGTTTTACAGAGAGATTGACGATTCCAAGCCGCTTTGCACCGCTTTTAATCAGCTTTAGCTTATGCTCGTGAACATCATAGCAATTCACCATACCGCTGCCGCCAAGTCTTTCCGCAATATTGAAAGCCTTGCCTCCCGGTGCAGAACAAACATCGGAAACGACATCGCCCTTTTTCGGCGAAAGTATCTCGCAGCAAATCTGTGAGGACAAATCCTGAATATGTAAAAGTCCCTTTATAAAACATTCAAGCTCAGACAGAGAACCCGAATATTTTATTTCAACGGCTGCTTCCGGAAAATCCGCCGCTTTTGCTTCAACGCTTTCCGAAGCAAGCTGCTCAATCAGCTGCTCAGACGACAGCTTCAACGTGTTTACCCTTGCGAAAATCGGCGGTCTGCCGGACAGGCTTTTCAGAATCCCCTCGGCAATTTCTATGGAATAATCGTCTATCCATAGCTTTACGATATTCTCAGGGCATGAATATTTTACTGACAAATACTTAACGACATCACTCTGCTGCGGAAGAGGAAATCTCTCCTCCGCACGGGAAACGCTCCTCAGTACGCCGTTTACGAAACCGGACGACTGATACAGCTTTTCTTTTTTACAGATTTTTACAGCCTCGTTTACCGCTGCGGAATCCGGAATCTTATCCATGAACACCATTTGAAAAACGCCCATTCGCAGGATAATCAATGTTTTGGTTTCTATTTTTTTCAAGCGAATTGATGAAAACTTCGAAATGATATAGTCCAGTGACAGCTTCTTTTCAAGAACTCCATAAAACAGCGATGATGCCAAGGCTGCGTTTCTGGAGTCTAAATCGGAATTTTTTAAAACAGAATCAAGCGTCAAATTTGAATAGGCATTTTGAGTCTCGATTTTGTATAACGCTTTATATACTAAATATCTTGGGTTTTGCATATTACACTCCCGTTGGTAATATTATCAATTTCTGCGTCTGCCCGTGGCAATCAGAACCAGTCTGAGAAATTGCAGGATTGCCGTCAAAGCAGAAGCAACATAAGTCATCGCAGCAGCCGTAAGCACGCTTTTTGCACCTTTATATTCGCTTTCATCGAGCAAATAGCTGCTCTTTATAGTCGCCAATGCACGGCGGCTGGCATCAAATTCTACCGGCAGCGTCACAAGATAGACAAGCACGGCAAGCGAATAGGCAATTATACCAACCCATACGAGTACATCCGAGAAGATAAATCCGGCAAGAATCAGCGGCATCGACAGCTTAGACGTGATATTTGCAGCCGGAATAATGCTTGTGCGAATTTTATTCGGCGTATAACCCTCTGCGTGCTGAACTGCGTGACCTGCTTCATGTGCCGCTATGCAGACAGCCGCTATAGAATTCTGAGAGAACACACCCTCTGAAAGTCTAATAATATTTTCTTTCGGAGAAAAATGGTCTGTGAGCGAGCCTTTCACGGGTTCGATTTTCACGTTGCTGATACCGTGAGCGGAAAGCACGGCTCTTGCTGCGGCTTCACCTGTTAGTCCTCTGGAATTCGGAATCTTCGAATATTTTTTGTATGCCGATTTTACTTTAAACTGTGCCCACATCGCAAGTATTATTGCAGGCAGCATAAATATCAGATACGTTAAATCATTATACATAAAATCACATCTCCTAAATGGTCATACTTTCAGCGAGTTTTTTGAGTACAGCAATAAATTCACTCGTTTTGCTTTTAAAACCATTACCATTATCTTTCTTTGACCGGCAATTCGCAAGCTCTTGCCTGTTTTAGTTTTTACAGAAAAAATCTATTTTAGTGGGGTTTGAGTTGTTTTTCTGTATAGAGTTTATTAAGTTTCGCTGAGGGGAGTTTGTTTTTCTACGCTGATTTATTTCGTCAGCGACGGGGCTCCGCCCTCGACCCGCAAATCCCCCAAGGGCACTTCCCTCGGGCGTCTTTGAAAAAATTTGATCAAAACTTTATATATTAGCACAACGAATTATATTCCTGATGCAAATTACTCAATAGTATCACCTGCGGCTATCCTCTGACCTCTGAAAAAGTCCGCTGCCGACATTTTATTCTTACCCTCAAGCTGCACCTCCAAAAGTTCCAACGAACCTTCTTTGCAAGCCACAATCGGCGGATTCACCGAGATAACTTTACCGGGCACACCGCTTTTGTCACAAAGCCTTGTCTTGTAAACTTTAAGCTTTTTGCCCCTGAACATCGCTGCGGCAACAGGCCAAGGATTCATTCCTCTCACCTTATTATGTACGGTTTTTGCCGATAAATTCCAATCAATGACACATTCTTCTTTTGAAAGCATTGCAGCATATGTAGACGTTGCATCTTCCTGCTTTTCCCTAGTGATTGTACCGTCCTCAATCTTTTGTAAAGTTTCAAACAAAACCTTTGTGCCTAGCTGCGAAAGACGGTCAAAAAGTTCTCCGGAAGTTTCATCGGGAAGAATTTTCACACTCTCTTTAATAAGCATATCACCTGTATCAAGACCTATATCCATGAGCATTGAGGTAACACCCGTTTCCTCTTCGCCGTCTATTACCGCACGCTGTATCGGGGCAGCTCCTCTCAGCTTCGGCAGCAGTGAGCCGTGAATATTTATACAGCCGTATTTAGGAATATTCAGCACCGACTCAGGCAAAATTTTACCGTAAGCAATTACCACAATCACATCAGGCTCGAAAGATTTTATCTCATTCACTACAGCCTCGTCCCTTAATGTGTTTGGCTGATACACGTCAATATTGTATTTTTGGGCACACACCTTTACATCGGGCGGTGTGAGAATACGTTTTCTGCCAACAGGCTTATCGGGCTGAGTATAGACCGCCTTTACATTATACTTATCACTTTCTGCGAGAGCGGTCAATGACGGAACTGCAAAATCAGGCGTTCCCATAAAAACTATATTCACATAATCTCCCCTTTTTAATTGTGTTCTATTTCATCGGGACGAAGCATTCTTTGAACCTTTTGTTTAAATATTATTCCGTCGAGATGATCTATCTCGTGGCAAAATGCTCTTGCTTTCAAGCCCTCTCCTTTAATTGTAAACTCATTGCCAAATCTGTCCTGAGCCTTTACCGTGACGAACATCGGACGCTCCACAATACCGTACTCATTCGGGCATGAAAGACACCCCTCTGCACCGCTCTGCGTTCCGCTGGACTCTATAATCGTCGGATTTACAAGCTCCACCAAGCCGTCCTTGTCGCCTATATTTACAATACAAACTCTTCTCAGCAAGCCAACCTGCGGTGCGGCAAGCCCGACACCGTCTGCAAGCTTTAAGGTTTCTGCCATATCATCGAGAAGTGCCGCAAGCTTTTCGTCAAATTTTTCCACCGGACGACATTTTTTTGTCAATATTCTTTCGCCCTCTTTAACAATTTCTCTTAATGCCATTATTCAATAACTCCTCTACAAAATATTATCCGGGTTAATATCTGCATATACAGCAGCTTCACTGTATTTTCTGTCCTTTGCGAAATCTTTCAGAACGCCCGACAGCATCTGACGAAATCGCTTGGAATTTCTAAATTTTATAATTATCTTATATCTGAATTTATTATTTACACGATACACCGACGCCGGTGAGGGGCCTAGTATTCTAACGGGTAAATCATTATACTTTTCTCTCATTGTATCACACAAAACCCGTGTAAACTCTGTTGCTGCTTCAACACATTTATCCTCTTTTCTGCTGGTTATGCCAATCATACATATATCCGAAAACGGCGGATACAGCATTGCTTTTCTGACCTTTATCTCCGATCGGTAGAACTCCTCGTAGTCCTGAGCGGCGGCAAGCTGCATAATGGGATTTTCGGGGGTAAATGTTTGAATAATTGCTCTGCCGGGACGTTCACCTCTGCCCGACCTGCCAACCACCTGTGTGAGCAGCGAAAACGCTCTCTCGTAGCTGCGGAAATCCTCACTATATAAAGTCTGGTCTGCGGAGAGAACTCCAACAAGAGTTACTTTTGGAAAATTCAAACCCTTTGCAACCATTTGCGTACCAAGCAGGATGTCGTATTCACCGTTCTTAAACTCGGTAAGCTTCTTCTCATGAGAATTTTTTGCAAGCGTAGAATCAGCGTCAAGCCTGAGTATCCTCGCTGAGGGAAAAAGCTGCGTCAAAGTCTGTTCTGCTTTCTGAGTGCCGCTGCCGGAATATCGAAGCTCGTTTCCGCCACAGACAGGACACTTATCTGTAAGACGCATTGAAAAGCCGCAGTAGTGGCACATCAGCCTGTTGTTTGCAGAATGAAACGTCATGGATATACTGCAATTCGGACAAGTGACAACCTCTTTACATCTTTTACAAGTAACAAACGTATTGAATCCACGTCTGTTCAGAAGCAGAATAGACTGCTCGCCGTTTTGCAGATTCTCCGAAATAGATTTAATAAGCACATCGCTGAAACCCGTATGATTGCCGACAATAAGCTCCTCGTTCATATCGGATATAATAACCTCAGGAAGATGTGCCTTACCATATCTCTTTGTGAGTCTGCTGATTGAATACTTGCCGATTTGGGCACTGTAGAAGCTCTCTATAGCTGGTGTAGCTGATGAAAGAAGCAGAAGAGACTTATGCTCCACGCAACGCAGTTTGGCAATCTCCCTAGCATGAAAACGAGGTGTAGATTCAGATTTATATGTATACTCCTGCTCCTCGTCCATGATAATCAAGCCGATATCTTCAAACGGAGCAAATACGGCACTGCGTGTACCGACTGCGATTTTGGCAATACCCTTTCGAACCCGTTTCCATTCGTCAAGCCGTTCGCCCATAGAAAGGGCACTGTGAAAGACCGCCACGTCCTGACCGAAACGCTCCTTAAATAATGACACCATTTGCGGAGTAAGTGCAATTTCCGGCACCATTACAATAACGCCCTTACCCTGTTTACAGACTGTTTCCATAAGCTTTAAAAAAACGGAAGTCTTACCGGCACCCGTAACGCCGTACAGCAGCGACACCGCCGGAGAATTCGCCTGACATAACCGAAGCAAATCATCATAGGCATTTTGCTGCTCCTCGGTCAAAACAACCTCTCCGCCGCTGCCTGTATACGAGGACTCCGGCAGACGAAAAACCTCCTGTTCAAAGCACTCGCATATACCTTTTTTTACAAGTGTATCCGTAACAGATTGGGTAACTCCCGTATAATAGCTGATTTCCTTTATGGACACGGCTCCGGCTGTTCTAAGTAAATCGCAGACCTCCTTTTGACGTTCGGTAAGCTTTATGCTTTCGTCGAAGTCGTCACGCAGGCGGAGCATTTTTACAGACATATCGCCTACTCGCCGCATTGCGTTCTCTTTTTTTTTCAGAACGCCCATATCCAGCAGCTCGGTGATTGATTTACTCTCGCAGTCGATTGCAAGTTTCTTGAAAAGTGTTTCCTGTTTAACAGATTTTGATTTATTGTTAAACATTGAAATAATCGTCTGCTGCTCCTCGGTAGGCTCGTTTAACGCAGCGGTATCAACTAAAGTATAAACTGATGAAATTCTGTAATTAATTCCAACAGGCAGCATTGCTCTGATTACGTCGTAATACGTACAATAGCAGCGTTCTTTCATCGAGTGAACAAGCTTGACCATTTCTTTTGTTAGAAGAGGATAGTCATCAAGCACAGCCGCAGCCGATTTTAGCTTAGGGTTCGGCTCATAGGTTGTATAAAGCTCCATAACCATTGCCTGACGCTTTCGATTGCCGCTGCCAAAGGGAACTAGAATCCGTTTTCCGACAAGTATCCTGCTTCTTAAATAATCGGGAACGATATAATCAAAAAGCATATCAAAGTGATAAAGCGTTTTATCTACCGCTGCCCTTGCAACAAGTATGGACATCAGTCGTTGATATCCTGCTCGATAATCTCGTACTTATGTTCTTTAAAATCCTCTATAGCAAGCAAAACCGGTTTGTCATCGCAAATTTCTCCACGCTCGTTATAACCGTCAGCAATCTCTCTTGCTCTTTTTGCCACTCCTATTACGAGTGAATATCTGCTCTGCTTTCCTGCTAACATATCATCAATTGACGGCTTATACATAATCTAAGTACCTCCATAAATATATTATTTTATATCAACTGTTTATCTCTTCAAACAAGTCGCCGACGGATAAAAATTAAGCTGTTTTGGGCGGTGACTGTCTGATATACGAAAATAAAATTTTTTTCATCACAAAAATTATTCTCTGTTTCCCTCAATAATTTTCACAACACTATCCGCAGCATGTTTAACACTATCATTTACCACAAAGTAATCATACAAATACGACTGCTTAATCTCTTCCTTAGCAGCGTCAAGGCGTTTTCTAATCACGTCATCAGTTTCGCTCTGTCTGCCTCGAAGTCTTTTTTCAAGCTCCTCATAGCTCGGCGGAAGAATAAAAATTCCCTTTGCCTCTGGCAGCTTCTCTAAAATTTGAAGTCCGCCCTGAATATCAATTTCAAGAATGACGTCAAATCCGGCTTCAATTCTGTCAAAGACATGCTTTTTTGGCGTACCGTAGCAATTGTCACAGTAAACGGCATGTTCAAGGAAACCGTCCTCGTCAACCATTTTCAGGAATTCTTCCTTTGAGATAAAGTAATAATGGACTTTATCCACCTCACCCTCTCTGGGTTTTCTGGTAGTGGCGGAGATTGAGAGAACAATATTCTCGTTTTCCTCCGCAACCTTTTTTACGACTGTACCCTTGCCAACACCGGACGGCCCTGAAACTACGTAAATCTTACCTATGCTCATTCGTATTTTCCTCCTCGGCTATTCTCGAACTGATAGTATCGGGCTGAATAGCACTCAAAATAATATGGTCACTGTCGGTAAAGATAACGGCACGGCTTTTTCTTCCGTAAGAAGCGTCAATTAGTCTGCCCTTATCTCTAGCGTCCTGAACCATTCTTTTAATAGGTGCGGAATCGGGGCTGACGATTGAAACTATCCTTTCAACCGCAAGCAGATTTCCGAAACCTATATTAATCAACCTCATAGTGAAAACCTCACTTTTTGCGATATGATACACGTTTTATATTACTCGATATTTTGTATCTGCTCTCTGATTTTTTCAAGCTCTGCTTTTATGTCCACAACCTTATGGGCAAGCTGAGCGTCTGTTACCTTTGAACCGATTGTGTTTGCCTCACGGTTCATCTCCTGTACGATAAAATCTAGCTTTCTGCCGATTGAGCCACCGCTTTTCATAATATCGTTCATCTGTTCAAAGTGACTTCTCAGGCGAACTGTTTCCTCATCAACGGCAATTTTATCCGCAAAAATTGCCGCTTCCATTGCAATTCTTTCCTCGTCAACCGCCACATTTTCAAGCAGCTCATTAATGCGTTCGGTAAGCTTTGCCTTGTATTCGACAACTGTTTGCGGAGAACGCTGCTCAATTTCGCCTACAATTTTTATAATAGTATCTGCACGGCTGAATACGTCTGTTTTCATACGCTCACCCTCTGCCTCACGCATTGCAATAAAGTCGCTAAGAGCAGAATCTACTGCCGGAAGAATATCGCTCCAGATTTTCTCTTCGTCCTCTGCCTGCTTATGAACAGAAAAAATATCACCGTAACGTGCTACGCTTGAAGCTGTGATATCATCAGGCAGACCGTAGATTTCGGAAATCTCTCTCAATGCTTTGATGTACCCCGACGCAAGGCTGTGATTTACAGTTACCTCAGCGGCTTCATTCTCCGAAACGCCAATCGTAACAAATACATCTACCTTGCCTCGGCTGATTTTGGTCTGCAAATATTTTTTTAGCTTATCCTCAAGAAAACTATATCCTCGTGTAATTCTGGTATTGATTTCAAAATACCTGTGATTAACCGATTTAATCTCAACGGCAATCTCTCTTCCGTCAACGACAGCTTCACATCTGCCGTAGCCTGTCATACTTCTGACCATAGCAGTTACATTCCTTTCAGTTGATTTTATTAATGCGTATCGTATATCGCTGTGTATATGCACTCTCACACTAGGTTTCCGCACACAACTATACTATTATATCATCATCATTTTATTTTAACAGAAATCGGACTAAATTGCAACTATATACAGATTAATTTTAAATTTTTTCAAATTTGTTTTTTGGAATGACGTGGGGATTATTTTATGCTATGAATTTATGAACAAAATGTAAATCACAATTATAAATACGAGAAAAAATTTGATAGTCCTTGAAATTTATCTGATTATATGGTAAACTAAATAAGATATTGATTTATTTTCATTAAAGATAATTAAAGCAAGAAAGGAATGATACGAATGTCTGGACATTCAAAATGGAGCACCATTAAAAACAAAAAGGCAAAAAACGACGGTGCAAGAGCTAAAATCTTCACAAAGATTGGCAGAGAGCTTATCGTTGCAATCAAAGAGGGCGGCAGTGCTGACCCGAACGTAAACTCAAAGCTAAAGGACTGCATTGCAAAGGCAAAGGCAAACAACGTGCCAAACGACAATATTGAGCGTATTATCAAGAAAGCCGCAAGCGACGGTGACCAGTCCAAGTACGAAGCTATCACATACGAGGGCTACGGACCGGGCGGAATTGCTGTAATTGTTGAGGCACTTACCGACAACCGCAACAGAACAGCCGGAGAGGTTCGCCACTATTTTGACAAGTTCGGCGGCAATCTCGGCACACAAGGCTGCGTATCGTTTATGTTTGAGAGAAAGGGCGTTCTGATTACAGAGAGCGAGGATCTTGACGAAGATACCGTTATGGAGGACGCACTCGAAAACGGTGCTTCCGACTTCAAGGTTGAGGACGATGTATTCGAGATTTACACTGAGCCTGAGGATTTCAGTGCAGTAAATGACGCTCTCACTGCTAAGGGCTATAAATTTATCGAAGCAGAAATTGAAATGGTTCCGGGCAACTACACAAAGCTTGATGACGAGGATCAGATAACAAAAATGCAGCGACTTCTCGATAGCCTTGAGGACAATGACGATGTTCAAAACGTATGGCACAACTGGGAGTATGACGAGCCGGAAGAGGAAGATTAATTTCTGTTTTGTTAAGCTGCTGATTATTTTTTAGATTTAAAAACATATTTTCACGAGTTAATCACACAAGCACCCCGATAAATAAATCATCGAGGTGCTTGTTTTTTCTTCGCTAAAAATTAATAAAATCTGTTTCTAAAGCTGCTTGCATAATCATTCAGGTTATCCATAATCCCCTGAGACGAGGAGGATTCCTGTTCGTTTTCATTGTCGTAATTTGGATTGTCATATTCGTAGTAGTTTCCGTACTCATCGTAGTAGCCCCATACGTCGTTATTTTCGTATTCATCGCCGTAGCTTTCATCATAGTATTCTTCCTCGGACGAGAAAAAATTATCTATCGAACTGTTTATATGATCGCCCCAACTGTTTAAATCGAACAGGCTGCTTGATGTTTCATCGCTCGAAGTATCTTCACTTGACGTAGTATCCTCATCAGGTTTACTTTCTTCTTTGCTGTTCTCATTGTTGTCATTGTAGAATGATCCAAAGTAAGAACTTGTATTGTCCTCGCTGTCCTGCTCACTCTCGGATTGACTGTATAAGCCGGTTGTATCCGGAATATAATCAGATCCCTTTTCAAAGAAATTCATAATCGAACTCGGCAGAGTGAATACACCCGATATGAAAAACCATATTACTACTCCAATAATTGCCAATATCAGAAAGGCAAGTATCCCGTTGAGGATACCGTTTGCGGAGCTTTTGCTGCGTTTCGGCTTAGGAGTATTTACCGTTGTTCTTGACGGCGGCTTTTGAGTATGACTATGTGTTCGGGAGCTTTTTTCAATTGAGATATTGTCGAAGCCGTCACCCATTAAACCGTTGAGGAAGTCCTCTGGGTTCTGAGTACGCTTCTCATAATCAACCCTGAGAGCCTTAAACATAGCCTTTTCCGCACCCTCGGTTATCGGAACTCCCAGCTTAGACAGAGAGGTTAGAGAGTCACTTGTATTACGCTTGATTGCAGAGGGAACGTTAATACCCGTAAGCATCTTGTACATGGTAGCGGCAGCAGCGTAAACGTCTGTCCACGGACCCTGCTCCATATTCATATAGTACATTTCAAGGGCACTGTAGCCTGCTCGAAGCTTGCCGGACTCACGCTGCGTATATACATTTTTGTTGAAGTCGGAGAGGTTATAGTCAAGCAGAAAAACATCGCTGTTTGCAGTAACTATGATATTATCGGGACATATATCGCCGTGAATAATTCCAACTTTGTTTAGCTGTCTTAACCCCTGCAAAACGCCGGTAATAATCGTAATCGTTGCGTGATAGGAAAGCTTGCCCTTTCGCTTTATTATCGAGCTGAGAGCCTCGCCGTGAACAAGCTCTGTCACCACATAAGACGTATTATTTTGTTTAAACGATTCAATCAGTTTCGGCACGCACTCAACATCGTTCGTGCTGAGCTTGTCGCTGTCGTCGATAAACGAGTCAACGCCAATCGAAAAGGTCACTTCGGCTTCATCTGAGAGCGGTTCAGCCTCTCTGCCGTTTGCGGATCTCGTCACAAGATACGACGGCATATATTCCTTTACCACTACGTTACGCTGATTAAAGCTGTCAAAACACTCATAAGCAACACCAAATGCACCAAAACCCATTACGTTCAAAACGGAGTATCTTTTATTTAGACGTTCGCCGCCCTTTAAATAAAATGATCCTGCATATCCCGATGTTGCGGAGATATTTCTGTTGTTATCGGGGGTCTTTTTCTTGTATGTTTTAGTATCTTCTACCGCATCAAATTCCTGCGTAGTATCAAGTCTTTTTGTAACAGCCTTGGAACGTGGCTTATATCCACAATTCGGACACTCTGATAAATTCTCTTCGTATGTTTTGCGACAATTTAAGCATCTTTTCATTCAAAGGCTCCTTTCAAAAGCTTTGTAAACATTCTCTTTTCTTTCCTTAAAAATTATTTTTTATTCCACATACTGCACAATGACTACAGTAGCATTATCCTGCTCGTTTAAATTCTTTTCTTTAACGGCAGCAGTCAGCTTTTGGCAGCACTGAAAAACATCGTCGCCGTTATTTCTGATTATCTCAGCCATTTCCTCTTCGGAGAGAGTATCGGTAATGCCGTCAGTGCATAAAACAAGCATATCTCCGTTTCTGAGAGAGTACGGCTTTGAGTTGATATCACGATAAGCAACACTGCCCATTCCAATATAGCTAAGCAATGCGTTTTGCTGAGGATCATGCTCAGCTTGACTTTGAGTTATTTTTCCGTTTAAAACCAATCTGTCGAGGTACATTTTATAATTATGCTCACTGGTAATTTTTTTCAGCGTATTATCCTGAAACATAAAGATTGAGCTATCGCCCACACTTGCCCAGTACAGCCGTCTGTTCTCTATAAACACCGATACAAGAGTAGTGCCTGAGCCTTTATCCGTTTTGAGGTCATTCCAGTGATTTATCTCGTAATCAATGTAATCAATCATCTCAGAAAAAAAGTGTGGGATATCCACCTTTTTTGTAGGCAGCTTATCTATAGCAAGCTTCATCATCGACACGCACGTAAGGCTAGCCCTATCGCCTGCCTCCAGACCGCCCATGCCGTCGCACACAATTGCATACGAACGTGTCAGCTTAAACGGTGAAACAGGTGTTGAGGCAGTTACAAAGAAACTGTCCTGCTGGCTTGCTCTGCTGCCGATAATCGAATCCGACGCAGTTATAATATAAGGCTCTTTCTTTGCAAGCCTTAAATTTGCAAGTTCATCTCTCAATCTGCCTACAGAGTGAAATTC
This sequence comes from uncultured Ruminococcus sp., assembly GCA_902773395.1. Next base: position 3,832 of record CACYEJ010000316.1, on the reverse strand, counting down.
CAGCTTTTTGGCAAAGCGTGAGTTGAATTTTACGCTGAATCTCAGATTGCGTTTATTACCTGATGTGGACGCTGCCGCTCTGTTCTCAAAGTAGTCCTGTTTAATTTGTCTTTTCTTAAACATAAAATGCACCTTATATATTTTATATACTGTTGTATTTAGCCGCTAAAAACAAGCGTCAATACTAGATTATATTGGTAATGATTTTTTGAACAATACAGGGAGTTGTTATAAAAATCTACTTACAGTATACAATTTCGTGAGCCGTTTTCTTTGAGCGATACAAAGCCTTATCAGCCATTCTGTAAAGCTCTTCAAAGGTAGAACCGTTGTTTGGCGCAATCGCCGCACCGCAGCATGATGTTAATGTAAGCTTAGTAGGCTTATCGGGAAATTCAGTGATACCGTACTTTTTAAGTCTTGTGTTAATCGCTTTCTTATCACACTCGCCGGAGATAAAAACAAGAAATTCATCTCCGCCAAGCCTGCCAACCAAATCCTTACCAAAAGCCCTTAAAAGTCTTGCAGAGAAACGCTTTATCATATGATCGCCCTCGATATGACCAAACGTATCATTAATGGTTTTCAAACCGTTCACGTCAAAAATCAGCAGCGTACCTCTCGGCTCGACGGCAAGAGAATTCTCCAGATCCTTAATAAACGCACTTCTTGAAAGAGTACCAGTCATAAAGTCATAGCGAAGCTCCTTTTCAAGCTCTGTGATTCGTTTTTCATAAGCATGCTTTTGTTTGATTAATCTCACCAGAAGATAAACGGCAGCAATACAAAACACAACCGCCATTGCAACAGCAGCGATGAATTGAAACTTTTGTGCAGCAGACATACTTCCACTCCTTTTTTACGATACGGCATATACATCTCCGGAAAAAGTCATTTTTGTTTTCGGATTAATGATATTAACCGAACGAATACTAAAGCTTATCGGCGTAATGAGATATTCAAAAGATGAAGCATAACACCGACGCAAGCCTTATTACATAGAAATTTATATTTTATTATATCACAAATTTAAAAAACTGTAAATAGTTGTAAAGGACGAAAAGCAGCCTAAAGCTTAGAATTAATAAAATATACATAGATTATTCTTAATATATCTAAAAGTTTGTGTTAGGATATCATAAAATCCTACAAAAAATGACAAACTGAAAGGAAGATGTCATACACATGGAGAGAGTTTATAATTTTTTAAAAGACGCACAAACATATTTTCTTGCAACAGTTGAGGGTGACCAGCCAAGAGTTCGTCCATTCGGAACAGTAGATATTTTCGAGGGTAGGCTTTATATTCAAACTGGAAAGTCTAAGGACGTATCAAAGCAGCTTCAGGCTAATCCAAAGGCAGAAATCTGTGCTTTTCATAATGGGAAATGGATCAGAGTTACTGGTAATCTGATAAGAGATGACAGACGTGAGGCAAAGGCTCATATGCTGGAAAACTATCCGGAGCTTCAGTCGATGTACTCGGCAGATGATGACAACACCGAGGTTCTTTATTTTGACGGCGGTTGTGCTGTGATTTCATCATTTACAGAAGCACCGGTTGAAATTAAATTTTGAGTAAAAGATAGATTTGTTCTACTCCTTAAATAAAGCGAAGCGGTTTGACGTTACTAGTCAACCGCTTTGCTTTTTGTATTAATATCGAATCATTTACTTATCAGATTGTTGTACTGTTAAAATCTTACATTCGTCTTTCTTCGACCGGCAATTCGCAGGCTCTTGCCTGTTTTAATTTTATTAGCAAGATTTTATTTTGAGGGTGCTTTGAATTGTTTTTTCTACAGAAAGTTTGTTTAGTTTCGCTGAGGGGAGTTTGTTTTTCTACGATGATTTTTCTCGTCAGCGAGCAGGGACTCTGCCCCTGCACCCCGCAAACTTTTGAAAAAGTTTGATCAAAACTTTATTATTCACTGTCTTTTAAATCAGCCAATTCAATCAGCTTATTCAACCTATGATTTAAACCAGACTTACTAATCGGCGTATCAAAATATGTACAAAGCTCCTTTAACGACACCAACGGGTACTGTTTCCGCACCCTCGCAGCCTCCTGAAGCTCTTCACTAAGAGTACCCAGCTTTCCGCTTTCATCAAGAATAGTAATCGCTTTAACCTGCTTTGCGGCTGCGGATACAATTTTATCGGTATTTGCAAGCTGTGAGTTGACCTGCCGATTTTTGGCGTTCTCGTAGTTCTTCATTATCTTGATTTGCATTACGTTCATACTTGCATTTCCCGCACCCATAAGCGTAAGAATATCTGATATATCCTCACTGTCTTTTAAGTAAACTACATACGAGCCACGCCGACACACAACCTTCGGCTTTATTGCCCTGCCTCCAACATACTCTGTGGTTTCCTGAATTATTTTGCAGAGGTCTTCCGAAAGATTCTTATGTACTGCATTGAACTCCAAATGATACTCCGATTCGGGAGATGTTATACTGCCGCACGTTAGAAATGCACCACGCAAAAAAGCTGCCGCACAAACCTCAAATTCAATATTCGCACGATTAATTCTCAATGAAAAATCACTGCTGCTATGACCGAAATAGTCAAATATTCTTTTGCAGTCCTCAATGTTTGGTATACTCACTCTATACAGTGATGCTTTGTTTTTTCGAGCAGAGAGCGACTTCTTAATCTCCACAACCGAACCGGTACAGGACGCAGTAAGCTCCGCAAAGCGTTTGGTGGTTTCGCTGCTTTCCGTTTTGAACGAAATCTCTGTATCAGAAAATTTTTTGCAAAAAAGCAGCAAGCCATACGCTTCCGCTTTATTCATCTCATCGAGCTTTGAATTAACTTTACAAAGCTCCTTTTTGGTATCTGATGAAAAAGACACTCTCTCCCACCTCTTTACGCCTTACCTATGTCACGGTGGTGAACACTGACCTTATGTTTATTCTCTATCAAATGATTATAAAGCTCCTGCGTAAGAGCCACGCTGCGGTGCTTTCCGCCTGTACAGCCTATCGCAATCAAAAGCTGACTCTTTCCCTCGTCGGCATAAAGCGGCAGAGAATAATCAATGTACTCGATTATTCTTTTCAGCACACCCTGAGTCTGCTCCCATTTAAGCACGTACTCCTTGACAGGAGCGTCCAGACCGTTCTTATATTTTAAATCTTCAATATAAAACGGATTAGGCAGACAACGCACATCAAACATCAAATCAGCCTCAGTCGGCACGCCATATTTAAAGCCAAACGACATACATGTAACCGCAAGCGCAGAAATGTCGTTATCGAGAAACAGCGTTGATATACGCTCCTTTAGCTGACTTGTGGAAAGGTAGGAGCTGTCAATCAGATAATCCGCAGATTCTTTAAGCTTCATCAGCAGCTCTCTTTCGAGATTGACCGCTTCGTTAATCGTGTAAATTGTTGTATCGGGGCAAAGAGGGTGTTTTCTTCTTGTGGCACGAAATCTTCTGACCAACACGTCATTGTTGGCGTCCAGAAAAAGTATCTTATACTCATAGTTATCCTTTTTCAGCTTTGCCGCCGCTGCCGAAAACTCCTCGTAAAAATTACCCACACGGATATCCAGCACTACTGCGACACGCTTCATTCGCTCATCAGCCGATTTATCGCAAAGCTCATAAAAGGTTGAAAGCAATGCCGGAGGAATATTATCCACGCAATAAAAGCCGATATCCTCCATTGCATGAAGCGCCGAGGTTTTTCCTGCACCTGAGATACCGCTTACAATTATAAATTCCATTTGTTCCCCTTCCTTTTTCTAATACCTTTTGATTTATACGAACAGAATTAATCAAGACTTTGCAACGGCAGACTGTGATAATCCGTTG
>CACYEJ010000315.1 GCA_902773395.1 uncultured Ruminococcus sp. | reverse complement strand
GCTGTTAATCAAGCTCACGAAAGTCAAAGTCAAGAGAATCAAGATCAAGGAGGTATAATTATGGCGACAAAAATTACATACACACAGCAGGGCGATTACTTACTGCCAGATTTGAAATTTCCCGAACAGCCGAAGGTTGAAATCGGAATTTGGGGCAAGCGGCGTTTGCAGTATCTCAAAAATCATCATCCGATTATCTACACAGATTATCTAACCAGCTGCACCCTTACCGCTCACCTCGCCGATATTGACGAAGAAGCGGCTGTGATGTTTGAACGGCTTGTGCATCAAATAGCCAAACAGGAAGGCGTGACCGAAAAGCTAAAATCAGAGAATCAAATGCTGTGGGTTAAGCGTATGAATAGCATCCGCTATCGAGCTACCGAGATTATTAACAAAGAGTTACTGTACATTTGATTAGTGTAATCGCCAAGTGGTGTTGTCCACTTGGCGATTCTACATAACAGTGTTTTAGAAAGTCCTTAAACTATTTGAGCGTAATAGTTTGAACTTTTGGAATGAGCGTATTCTGAATGTACTCATTATTAAAGCATTTTGGAAGAAATTCATCAACAAATTCTTCAAGTAATTCATTTAGGATCTGTAAACAATGCAATTCCGAATCATCAGCATACGCAAACAAAAGCATTGGTTTACTCCCGTGGACAATCTTACAGCGAAAATAATAGGAGAGCTGTGTTAGCAAATATCCATAAGCAGATAAATTATATTTACCTCCGCCTTCTTTTTGTAGTTTGTTCTCAATACTTTTAGCAATATCTTCTTGAACAAAAAAACGACGACTTGCAGTGCTGACACTATGATTTTTCAATATCGAAATAACTGAATTTGCTATCCGTGTTTTGTCATCTTCAACGATTGTTTCGCAACCGATAGAAAGATACTTTTGAATTCCAAGTATTTGTTTATTCTCTTTACGGTACCTGTCTGTACCATTTGCTTTCGCTATGTATCGGGACAGCCAACTGTAAATAGCGTTGAACGAGGTCCACAAATAAATAAATCGCTCTGTTTCAAACTTTTTGCTTTTGCTTGTCAAAAAGGCAAATAACGCTGCTATTTGTTTGTCATATTTTGACTTCGGCGTGTTAAGAAGATAATTAATTACATCCTTATTTGTAAATTCTTCCGGTAATTCACGAACCAACTCACCGTTTATCATAGAATATACCGGCGGTTCAGGCTCGTTGTCAAATACAGTTGTATCCTCTTCATTGTCAATTTTGCAGGTAATTGATTTGATTATTAGCCCTTTTGAATAAGTAAGCAGATATATTAATAACACTTTACGGATTGCATCAGGGAAAAGATATGTGTTTCCCGACAACATTTCGTCTTTATCATATATTTTGGTCAGTTCGGCAGTAATCTGAAATCCATTTTTACTGATTTTTAATTCCACCCCATCTGTGTTACCAAAATTATATGTATATTTGATGTAGCTTTTATTTATACTGTTAAATAATAATATATGTTTGTGTTTCATCTTTTTTATTTGTTTTGACTCGTGCTTTAATCGATTGAATATACAATTTGATTTAAATAACGTTGTTAACCTATATATAAATTATTATAGTTTGTTTTATTATACACCGTTTTGTTAGATTTTTCTACAAAAAATAACAAAAAAAAATAAAAAATAATTAATTGAGTTTAAGATTTACGCCCCAGAATATTGTTGGTAAAAATTCAAAAAAAGCCAAACTAATAACCATAACAGTCTTAGAACTTTCGTAGTTGCTCGTGTCTATCATTCCAATTTATATATACAATAAAAGCTAACGGCTGAGGCAGTCACATAACCGCATCAGCCGTTACTAAGTAATCTTAGTGTATAAATGTCAATGAATAAGTAGGCTTAATAGTTATTTTGTATTTTGTTGAACTATTATCTGTCTTGTGTGAGAATAGTTGTTATCTCGGAATCACGTTGTTTTAGCATCGACAATTTGTCACGAAGATCTTTGCGGTCATTTCTGAGTTTTTGAGTACAAGGAACGCCTTGCCAAAATCAGCGAAATGGAGCAAAACAAGGACGATTTCCTTAAAGCTGT
>CACYEJ010000314.1 GCA_902773395.1 uncultured Ruminococcus sp. | reverse complement strand
CTTTACTGTAATACTTGTTGGAGTTGTACTTTTCCCGACAACATTGCTTAAAATGTTGCTGCGAACAGTGCCTAAATTATAATCTTGACTGGCACCGAGTTTTACATACACAATTCCTACATCCGTAATATTACCGTCACTATCACCGAGATCGCAGATATTGAGAAGTGTGTTGTAGCGATACATGGTCGTAGTACCTTCCATGAACACATCTATAGGGTCTGCAATTGCTGTCGCTTTATGTTCGGGTCTAACTGTATTTCTGAATTTTGCATACAGAGTTCTTTCCTGTGTAATGCGATACTTATAATCCGGTTCTGATGAGATTTTCAAATATTGAACGGTTCCGCCTACATTTTTCTTTATGTACCAACCGTCAAATGTTCCGCTTTCATTTTCGATAGCTGTCTTAAGATTGTTTTGAGTATCAACTGAAAGCAGCTGATTGTAATTGCAGTCCTCGATGTACAGTGTACCGTTAATGTCGAAATTCATGGTGTATGTTCTCGGCATTGATACAGCCCATACACGGATCGTATTTATATTTTCAAAATTAGGTTCAACCTTGTTGCTTTCAACCTTTGTATATGTTGTAACATCACCGGTTGTAGTTTTATTATAATATTCAACCCATTCGCCATTATCGGCAGAATTATTGTATCTCTTTAACTTATCCGCAACTGTGATATTCGCACCACCGAATGCAGTCGATGGATGAGCGAAACTCGCTGGGTTCGTATATGCTGCGCGTGGAAGTTTCGGATTCACATAATCATCAGTTTGTGATGCAAGTGCTTTTACATAGTCAAATTGTGATGCACTATGAAAGGCGTATGTATCATAAACATTTGTCATACTCATTGAACCGCAAGCTGTTTCTACAACTGTTGGATAGGTGTTATTGGTTACACTATATGTATTTGTTAGCTGAGTTGTTTTGTTTTCACTTGTAACGGTGTCTGTATCAGTCATCGTCGGGGCTTTTTCATTAACATAGGCGATTTCTATGGTGATAGCTTTAGATGTAAAGTCTTTGTTTGTTACACAATATTTTCCAGTATCTTGATTTTTTGAAGTTGAAGAAAAATAATGTGCCGTATCTTCCGATGTAAAATTCAAATCATTAGTTTGTTTTGTAGAATCGGAAAATAAGACATAATTATAGTCACTGACAGTTGAATTAGATATTGTAATCCTTGGAAAGTAATATGTATACTTATAATTAAAATAACCAGTTTTATTTCGATCTAATTCGAGTGGTATCATTGTGGCTTGATTATAGTCAGCATTGTTTTTGAATACTACTCCCGATGATACTTCTCTCCATAAATAAATATTACAATGATCCTTAAAAGCACTTGTACTATGATTAAAGTATATCGTATGTTCAACAATATCGTCAATTGATATCCATTGACCATTACCACTATTATCGGTAGGAACAAAGAGCATTCCCGGATCAATTGTTTGTTTTTCAGTCGAGTTGCTACCTACTTTAAAGGTAATATTCGTATATTCGGGAGCAACAGGATATTTGCAGTAGTAGCAATGCAAATCATCACTGTAAGAAAGCGGATAATTCTTTTTAACGTTTTGAGAATTTTCCATGGTTGCGTAAGGTGTCCCTTTCCAAGCAAGAGAGTTAAAGAAATATATGTATCTGTAATCATTAAAATTTGTATCTTCATCGGGGATAGGCTCTTCGACTTCAGGTGCATCACCAGTGTTATAAAGGACTGCAATCTTACCTGATCCTACCGATACTTCCCAGCAAAAGCATTGTCACTGCAAGAACTCCGCTTAATGTCTTTTTAAGTTTCAAACAAATCACTTCCTTATAGTTATTGTTATTTAATTTAATTTGGATTGAATTGTTATCTAAAATATTTTTCCTTGTTGTTGTTTGAAAAAGGAGCGCCGAAATTAATCGACGCTCCGGATTTTTGTCCTTCGGCCGTGGCCGATTTACCCTCACTCAGACAATCAATCTGCTGAGACTTCTTTAGATCTTATTGATGATTCGAGTTTTTTAGTATCAATAACGCCTTGATTGTCTGTTGGAGTTACAGTTCATTGTGCATAATAGATGTAAGGCACATAGTTATCACTAAGAATCCATTTATTCTCACCACTATCAACCTTCATCACAGGATTACCTTCTCTATCTTCTAAAGGATTACCTTCTGAATCCGTATCCTGACCATAAACTCTATCATCATATCTAATTGCTGCAAATGCCATTATTGCACAGTTTGCACCGCCCTCATAGTATACAGCTGCCATAGGCATTACGAACTGAGTTCTGTTCTTGTTTGTAAGTGTTGCGCTGTGATTGGTAGCATCATTTACAGTTAGTGTATACGAAATAATTTTACCATTCGCATTACATGCAAGGTTTTCAACACTAACAATATGCATAACCGTTTCATCTTCATTAGTAAAATCTCTATCCAGCATGCCGTCAAAAATACGTGTTTGTAAGTCCTCTTTAATACTATTAGCAATAGCAGTAGTTAAATCTGATTTTGTAAAAGGACGCTCGACCTCATTTACAGTAATTCTCGAAGGCAGTCTGACATAAATTGCGGAAACCTGCTTGATGTTAGGATCAGAGTCTTTTGCATTGTAAACATTAAGCTCAGTATTCAATCTTACCATTCGTGTATTGTTTTCAACATAGTAATCTATACCGTTGTCTGTTACGGAAACACCAACTTGATTACTTACGATTTCCTTATATACAGCAACAAGAGTAAGGTCTGTTGTAATTCTGTTACCGTAAACAACATCAGAAGATACCTTTGTTAAGTCAGTAACCGATTCATTACTAATTGTTGCAGAATACCAACCGTCAAACAATAGATCTGTTTGTTCATTTCTATGAATGCGTTTTGGTGCAGATATCTCTGTACCTGTGTAAACAGTATGAATACCATATCCTGTTAAGTAGTCAGTCGGATCATTCGAACCAGCAGCTATGCCGTCAGTATTAGTATCTGCAATACCAATTCTTTGGTTATAGAAACCATTTTGTACAGTGAGTTTCTTAGAATAATAATTGCCATTAAGATTTTGAGTAACTGTTGTGTCATTTTCGTTGGCAGGTGCCCAAACATTAACAGTGTAGAGTTTTGGCGTGTTGTAAAGCCATACCGTTACTGAACTTACACTTGTCTTTTGAGAATCAACAAGAGTAACCTCAGATGTAGTGATCTCGTTGCCCTCTGCATCGTAGTAAGTTACCCACTTTTCTTCAGTTGAGCCTGTTTGCTGTGGTATACCATAACAATTAGTATGTTTTGAGAAGTCCGGAACATATGGGTCATTGTATACCGGTTCATTATTGTTCTCTTTATTTATATTTGTCTGATACTTAAACTTACCATTTTCAAGGCTATCAGAATACGTTTTGTATCCCCCCGATTCATTAGGCGAACGATAGTTTGGAAGAGATGTAATTCCGCCTTCACCCATTGCTTGTTCTTGACTAACCCAACACTTATAAGAGTCAATAACATTACCCTTATCAATATTGGTAAACTCTGCCAAAGCGTCTGCAATGGCTCCAGTTACCGTTTTGTTTAAAATAGAAACTTCTGTTGTAAAGGATTCACCACTCTCTTTTATAGTGGTTGGCTTACCATTTTCAATCTTACGATCATAGTAGCAGAATTCTACAGAGATCGTAGTTGTTAATGTATCTGTAAGGAATTTAAGTTCAGGCTTGAGTCCATCATTTTTTGACCGGTCAATGAATATTTATTAGTCATACTATTGACAGCATTATATTGATCATTGTCGTAATTGTAGT
>CACYEJ010000313.1 GCA_902773395.1 uncultured Ruminococcus sp. | reverse complement strand
TAGCTCGAAAAACAACTCCAAATTCCTAACTCCAAACTAACATCTCGCTTTAGGTGAGAATTTATGACGTCTGCTGTAATTATGTAATAATATATAAAAAGGTTGTGTTTTCTTGGCTTTGCCGGACGATTTTTTGCAGGAACTGCGAATGAAAAATGACATTACAGAGGTGATATCAGGTTACGTCAATCTAAAAAGACGAGGCAGAAATCCGGTTGGACTCTGCCCCTTTCATAACGAAAAAACAGCTTCTTTCACTGTGTATCCCGAAACAGATTCTTTCTTTTGCTTCGGCTGTCAGGCGGGCGGCGATGTAATAAGCTTCATGATGAGAATTGAAAATCTTGATTACATAGATGCTGTGAAATTTCTTGCTCAGAGAGCCGGTATGGATATGCCTCAGGATTCCTACGATGACTCCATGCGTAAGCTGAGAATGAGAATTTACGAGGCTAACCGTGAGGCGGCAAGGTTCTTTTACTCTCAGTTGAAGACTCCTCAGGGGAAAGCAGGTCTTGATTATCTTCATTCTCGTCAGCTTTCAAATAAGACGATAACAAGTTTCGGCTTGGGCTTTGCGCCGGATCAGTGGTCAGCTTTGACCGATTATCTTGTAAAGAAAGGCTTTCGTCCGTTCGAGCTGGAACAGGCTAATCTGTCAATGCAGAGTAAAAACGGCAATTATATCGACAGATTCAGAAACAGAGTTATGTTTCCGATTATTGATGTTCGAGGAAATGTGATAGCTTTCGGCGGAAGAATTATGACCGATGAAAAGCCAAAGTATCTCAATACATCAGATACTCCGGTATTCAAAAAGAGTAATAATCTTTTTGCTCTCAATAAAGCGAAAAATTCTAAATCAGACAAGCTTATTCTTTGCGAAGGCTATATGGACGTGATTGCGCTTCATCAGGCTGGATTTGATTTTGCAATTGCCACGCTCGGCACAGCACTCACAGAGGAGCAGGCAGTCATTATTAAACGCTACGCAAATACCGTGGTTCTATGCTACGATTCAGATGAAGCAGGGCAGAAGGCTACCGCAAGAGCAATCGGCATACTCAGAAAAGAAGGGCTTGATATCAAGGTGCTGTCTATTCCTGAGGGAAAAGATCCCGATGAATTTATTAAACGTCACGGTGCTAACGGCTATATAAAATTTAAACAGCTTCTTGAGGGTACAGGCAATGACCTTGAATATAGAATTTCTAAGCTTCGTCAGAGTTATAATATAAATACCGCTGAGGGAAAAATAAAATTCACAACTGAAACTGCTAAACTCTTAGCACAGTTGGATAACGATATAGAGCGTTCGGTGTACATAGGTAAGCTTTGTGAGGAAACAGGTATAGACAGACTATCTGTTGAAAATCAGATTTCTAAATATGTCAGAGGACGCTACAAGCGTGAGAGAAGAGCAGAGTTTGAACGTATTCAGAAAAATCTTGTAAGACGTGACGAAAGGCTGAACACTCATGAAACAGGCAGTGTTCGTGCTGTCAAAGCGGAAGAGGCTTTGATTGCGTACTTACTTCTAAATCCCGATATGGTAAGAAGCGTGTATGCTGAGCTTCCGCCGGAAAAAATGATAACAGATTTTAACAGGCGTGTATATTCTGTTATAACAGATCGAATATTAAACGGAAGAAATGCCACAATGGTAGATATCTCCGGAGAGTTTAATCAGGAGGAAAATTCGAGGATTGCTAAGATATTTGCAAGTAACTATGTTGAAACCAATTCTCCGGATTCATGCAGGGAGTATGTTGATATAATCTTGAATGAGCGAGAAAAACGTTCTGCCGAGGAGATTGCACAGGAATCCCCCGAAGATATTCAGGCGTATTTTAATAAGCTGAAAGCAGATAAAAAGAAAAAATAAATTGATTAAGGTAAAATTTCCAACTGAAAAATATATTCGGTTGGGCTGCAAGTTTAAGTTAAGGTAAAAGAAATCTTCTCATGTGAAAAAGAAAGGAAATGCGTATGGCTGCACAAACACCAGATAAGAAAACTATACTAAGAGAGCTTGGAGAAAAGGGTAAAGTAAAGGGCAACCTCAGCACAAAGGAAATCCTTGATGCAATGGGTGAGGTTGACTTTGATCCCGAACAGCTCGAAAAATTTTACGATGCACTTGAAGCTGCCGGAGTAGAGGTAATAGAGGACTTCGACGATAATTCGTTTGATAACCTTGAACACGAGCTTGCGGCTCAGGGCGAAACGTTCGCTGATTCAGGCGACGGTGCAATTACAATTGATGACCCTGTAAAGGTTTATTTGAAAGAGATAGGCAGAGTGCCGCTTTTATCTTCTGAGGAAGAAATTGACCTTGCAATCAGAATTAAAGAGGGCGACAGTGCAGCAAAAAAACGTCTTTCAGAGGCGAACCTCAGACTCGTTGTAAGTATCGCTAAAAGATATCTCGGAAGAGGCATGCAGTTCCTTGACCTGATTCAGGAGGGCAATCTCGGTTTGATTAAAGCTGTAGAAAAATTTGATTATACAAAGGGCTTTAAGTTCTCTACCTACGCAACATGGTGGATTAGACAAGCTATTACAAGGGCTATTGCCGACCAAGCAAGGACAATCAGAATTCCGGTTCATATGGTTGAAACTATTAATAAGGTTAAAAAGGTATCCAGTCAGCTTCTGCACACAAACGGTCACGAGCCGTCAGCAGAGGAGATTGCTGAGGTAATAGATATGCCGGTTGATAAGGTTAGAGAGATTATGCGTGTTGCTCAAGAGCCTGTATCTCTCGAAACTCCTATCGGTGAGGAGGAGGATTCTCATCTGGGCGACTTTATTCCGGACGATGACGCACCGGCACCGGCTGATGCTGCAAGCCATACACTCTTGAAGGAGCAGCTTTCTGAGGTTCTCGACACGCTTACACCCAGAGAGGAAAAAGTACTCAGACTTCGCTTTGGTCTTGAGGACGGTCGTTCCAGAACTTTGGAAGAGGTTGGCAGAGAGTTTAAGGTTACTCGTGAGCGTATCCGTCAGATTGAGGCAAAGGCTCTTCGTAAGCTCAGACACCCAAGCAGAAGCAAAAAGTTGAAGGACTTCCTCGATTGATGCCGCTATGAAAACATATGATGAAGTAAGCGCAATGCTGGAACGCATTATTGATAACACCCCCGCTGAGCTTCTTAGAGAGCTGAGCGGAGGGGTTATTCTGTCTGAAAAAGCTAAGCTGCACCCAAAGAGCTTGCCTAATCGTCCGCTGTATATTATGGGCGAATATCATAACGAGTTTACGGGCAGATATATAGTGATTTACTATGGTTCCTTTAATATTGTGCATGGTTATTTGAGCAATACCCAGTTTTTTGAGAAGCTCCGCCATACATTCGCACACGAATTAAGACATCATATGGAGATGCTTTCGGGTGTTCGTGACCTCAATAAGTATGACGATGAGCAAATGGATAGGTATATTTCGGGTATAGATATAGCTGAATTTCATGAGCCGCCTATCGAATAAAGTTGTAGAAAATGATATATTTTTGTAACTCCTTGAAATAATCTTGACATTTTTAGGCTTTTGTATTATCATTATAATATGTAGCTTGACAGTGAGCAGGTCTTTAAATTTTTATGATGAATTGTGTTTTAAAGAAATATTATGTTGATTTAGAATCATTCTGGTATATGTATTAGATAGAGCTGTTGTATGATGAGTTTTTACGGCAGACTGCCTTCGGGGTATTGGGCGGTTGGTTGTTTGACGAATGCAGTTTTGCAGAAAATGTGTGTGAGTGCATTCGTAAAAAATCCGGATTGGAGAGTGCCTAAGTGGATAAGTTTGTTATTAACGGAGGAAATAAGCTGTATGGCGAGGTTTCCATAAGCGGAGCAAAAAATGCCGCTGTTGCGATAATTCCGGCTGTCGTGCTTGCTGATGAGCCGTGTATTATAGAGAATTTACCGAGGATTAAGGACGTTTCTGTTATTCTTAAAATCCTGAAGCATATGGGTGCAAAGGTGAGAAAAATTGATGACGATGATTCAAGAGTTGAAATTGATCCAAGAGGAATTATCAGTCATAAGGTAACTTGCGATAAGCTGGTAGGAGATATGCGTGCTTCGTATTATCTGTTGGGTGCACTGCTTGGCAAGTTTGGAAAGGCAACAGTTCCTTTTCCGGGCGGATGCAGCTTTTGTGAGCGTCCGATTGATTTGCACTTGAAAGCGTTTGAATGCTTGGGCGCAGAGTGTAATATTCTTCCAACGCATATTGAGCTTACTTCCGAGAAGCTTGAAGGAAAGCCTATTTATTTTGATGTTGTGTCGGTTGGAGCAACCATGAATGCAATGCTCGCCGCAGTCAAAACTCCCGGTAAGACTATAATTGACAGAGCCGCTAAAGAGCCACATATTGTAGATCTTGCAAATTTCCTTAATTCAATGGGTGCCAATATCAAGGGTGCCGGTACTGATGTTATCAAAATCAGAGGAGTGGAAAGACTTCATTCCTGTACATATTCAATTATTCCCGATCAGATTGAAGCAGGTACGTATATGGCGGCTGTTGCTGCTGCCGGAGGAAATGTTCTCATTAAGGATATTATACCGGAGCATTTGCTGTCGATTACCGCAAAGCTCAGAGATACCGGTACAATTGTGGAGGAGTATGACGAGGCTGTCAGAGTAATCAGAGAAAATGAACTGAGAAGCTGCAATGTAAAAACAATGCCGCATCCGGGTTTTCCAACAGATATGCAGCCGCAGTTTGTTGCACTGCTTACTAAGGCAAACGGCAGAAGCAGAGTAATGGAGTGCGTTTGGGAAAGCAGATTTTCATATTTGCCTCAGCTTAGAAAAATGGGTGCAGATATTATCGACAACGGAAATATAGCTCACATTTACGGCAAGTCTTGTTTATACGGTGCAAAGGTTAAAGCACTTGACCTTAGAGCAGGTGCGGCAATGGTGATTGCAGGACTGGCTGCACAAGGTGTGACTGAGATATCTCATATTACATATATCGAACGTGGCTATGAGAAAATCATAGAAAAGCTCACAAATATTGGCGCAGACATAAGAAGAGTTACTTACAAAGAAAATGTAGACGAAGAGCTTTAATTTATAAGTGCAGAAATAATGCCGTTTTTTGAAGTGGAGATAATACTGCTTTAAAAAACGGTATTTTAATGCTCAGGGCTAAAAAGGGGTTAATATTATGGCAAAGCTTGTGCCGCTGTTCAGCGGAAGTCAAGGAAACAGTTATTATGTCGCAAGCGGAGGGAGGGGGATACTGATTGATGCAGGTCAATCCGCAAAACAGCTCACCGCTGCATTAAACGACAATGATATAGATATATCCTCAATTCAGGCGATATTTGTCACACACGAGCATATTGACCACGCAAAGGGCTTACGTGTGTTTGCAAACAAGTTTTCAATACCTGTATTTTCAACACCGGGTACTCAGAGGGCAATGCGAAGGTTAAAGCTTGTAGACGAGAAAACAGACTGTCACTTTATTCAAAGCGGCGGCGTTGATTTGGATAATATGCACGTTGACTGCTTTCCTATCTCTCATGATTGTGAGGAGGGGTGCGGATACAGAGTGACGATGAATGATGTCAAATTCGCTATTGCTACCGATTTAGGATATATGTCCGATGAGGTGGAAAATGCTTTGCTTGGCTGCGATGCCGTTGTGATTGAATCTAACCATGATGTGAGAATGCTGCAAATGGGACCGTATCCATATTTGCTAAAAAGAAGAATAATGTCCGATTTAGGTCATTTGTCAAATACAGTTTGTGCAGAGTTTCTCCCGAAGCTTGTAAGAAGCGGAACCAAAAGGCTGCTGCTTGCTCATTTGAGTCGGGAAAATAATATGCCGGAGCTTGCGTATCAGGAATCACTCAACGAGCTGAATGCTCAGGGTATGGTGCTAAATAATGATTTTACATTGGGAGTTGCACCGGTGAAAACAGACGGACAAAGTATTATTTTTTGATTTGCTGAAAGGTAGAAATGCTATGCTTAAAGTGAGTATTATTTGTGTAGGGAAGCTTAAAGAGAAATATCTGAAAGATGCCGTGGCGGAATATTCAAAACGTTTGCAGGCATTTTGTAAATTTGATATCATAGAAGTGGACGAGGAGAAAACAACAGATGCACCTAATAATGCTCAGATAGAAAATATTCTCAATTCAGAGGGTAAGCGTATTCTCTCAAAAATTGATAGGTCTGCAAAAATTGTTGCTATGTGCATTGAAGGAAAACAGAGGTCATCAGAAAAATTTGCGGACTTTATCAGCGAATCTGCTGTAAATGGTGTAAGCAGTATCGCTTTTATAATAGGGGGAAGCTGGGGACTTTCGAATGAAGTAAAGCAGCGTGCAGATGTTAAGCTCTCTATGTCTGAAATGACATTCCCTCACCAGCTTGCAAGAGTTATGCTATGCGAACAGATATATCGTGCGTTTTCCATTAATTCAGGTACAAAGTATCATAAATAGAATATTGCAGCTTTGGTTTATTGCATAAAAGCTTTAAATCGTTAAAATTTAATTGGATAACTGTTGACATTTGAGTTATTATTTGTTATACTGTTATCATAATCAATCCAATGAAAGGTGTACGCAGCAATGAGTAAGAATTTTAATACAGCATATTCATACTTTTACTTTACAAGCTGGGGCTATTATTACTCCGGTTCTTTTGTCGTGCATCAAACATCAGAGGGTTAAAGTAGATTTATATTTACATTATTTTGTGAGTCTTTACCGATGTTTGTTACACGCAAGCATCGGTATTTTTTAGGAGGAAAAATATGAACTGCACATTCAAAAGAAAACTGCCTATTCCACAGGAGATTAAAGAACAGTATCCTGTTACCGAAGAAATGGCTAATGTCAAAAAGATAAGAGATGAAGAGATTAAAAAAATATTTACCGGAGAGTTGGATAAATTTATTCTTGTAATCGGTCCGTGTTCTGCCGATTATGAAGGCTCCGTAATGGATTATGTTACACGTCTTGCAAAGGTGCAGGAGCAGGTTAAGGATAAGCTGCTGCTAATTCCAAGAGTTTATACCAACAAACCCAGAACAACAGGCGAGGGCTACAAGGGTATGCTTCATCAGCCGGACCCTCTTACCGATTCCGATATGCTTAAAGGTGTTACAAAAATCAGAAAGCTTCATATGCGTGTGCTTGCTGAAACAGGTCTTACAAGTGCGGACGAAATGCTTTATCCGGATAATTATAGGTATCTCTCCGATTTGCTGTCTTACGTCGCAGTTGGCGCAAGATCGGTAGAAAATCAGCAGCACCGCCTTACCGCAAGCGGCATTGATGTGCCTGTAGGTATGAAAAATCCTACCGGAGGCGATATCTCAATTATGCTTAATTCCGTAAAGGCAGCACAGGGAAGTCATACATTTATCTACAGAGGCTGGGAAGTGGAAAGTAAGGGTAATCCGCTCGCACATGCAATTCTGAGGGGCTGGACAAATTCTCAGGGACACAACATCTCCAACTATCACTATGAAGATATTGTAGAGCTGATTGCAGCGTATAAGGAGAAAGGTCTTTTGAATCCGGCGGTTGTGATTGATACTAATCATGCAAATTCCGGTAAGCAGTATTTGGAGCAGATAAGAATAAGCCACGATGTAATTCACAGTATACATCAGAATCCTGAGATTAAGAAGATAGTTAAGGGAATGATGATTGAGAGCTATATTGAGGACGGCAATCAAAAGGTTACAGACATGGTATATGGAAAATCTATAACTGATCCTTGCTTAGGTTGGGAGAAGTCGGAAAAGCTTATTCTTGAAATTGCAGATATTATTTAACATATACTCAAAATTTAAAAGATTTAGCATATAAAAGTTTTGATCAAACTTTTTCAAAAGTTTGCGGGTGACGGAACACCCCAAGAAGTCAAGCTGCCAGGCGTAGACTGATTGGCTGGTGTTCCTAATGCAGAGTCCCGTCGCTGACGAAACCCAATCAGCGTAGAAGAATAAACTGCCCTCAGCGAAACTAAATAAACTTTCTTTAGAGAAAATTAAGAAAAAAATCAAAACACCATAAAATATAATCTTTCGATTAAAACTAAAACAGGCAAGAGCTTGCGAATTGCC
>CACYEJ010000312.1 GCA_902773395.1 uncultured Ruminococcus sp. | reverse complement strand
CGGGGTGGCGTAGAGCCTGCTCGGTACAAGGATTATGTACTGGTGCTGCTGTTTCATAAATATGTTTCTGACAGGTATAAGGGACAACCCTATGCTATGTTCAAGGTGACACCTGAAACGTCTTTTGATGCACTTGTTCAAGCAAAAGGTAAAGCAGATGTTGGCGAACGCGTAAACAAGATAATTCAGCGCTTCATGGAGGATAACCATCTGCAAGGAGCTTTGCCTGAGGTGAGTTTTATCAACACGGATGAGTTGGGTTCCGGCAAAGAACTTGTAGACAAAGTTTCAGGCCTGATCGGAGTTTTCCAGAATCCGGCTATTGATTTCCGTACTAATCGTGCTAGTGGTGATGACATCATCGGCGATGCCTATGAATATTTTATGATGAAGTTTGCTCAGGAATCTGGAAAGAGCAAAGGGCAATTCTACACACCAAGTGAAGTATCTCGTATTATTGCGCGTCTAATTGGAATTGGTAAAATTCGCCCTGAACCAGAAAAATATTGGACGCTTTTTGATCCGGCAGCCGGAAGTGGGAGCTTACTTATTCGTGCTGCAGATGAAGCGCCTATTGGTGAAGATGGCAATTCGCTTGTGACCATTTTTGGTCAGGAGAAGGATCACTCAACCGCTGGTTTAGCAACGATGAACTTGATCTTACATCAAAAAGGAAATGGAGAGATCAAGCGTGGTAATACATTGGTTGATCCGCAGTTTAAAGATAGATTTGGTCAGTTGCGGCGCTTTGACTTTATTGTCATGAATCCACCGTTTTCGGATAAATCATGGAGTGATGGGCTAAAAGCAGATGCTGATCCGTTTCATCGCTTCGATGGATTTGGGATTCCTCCGGAAAAGAACGGTGACTATGCTTGGTTCTTACATGTGATTAAAAGTCTTGATCCGGATCGTGGTAAGGCAGGGATTGTTATGCCTCATGGGATTCTCTTTAGAGGAAATGCTGAAGAGTCAATTCGGAAGGCAGTTCTTGAGACACATTATATTAAGGGTATCGTCAGTTTGCCTGCTAATCTTTTTTATGGTACAGGTATTCCTGCTTGCCTTGTGTTTATTGATAAAGAGCATGCAGACGAACGAGAAGGCATTTTCTTCATTGATGCAAGTAGTGGCTTTAAAAAGGAAGGCAATAAAAATCGTCTGCGTGAGCAAGATATAGAAAAGATTGTGCGTGTATATGGCGCTCAAGAAGAAATTAAAGGATATTCTCGTTTTGTTCCATATTCAGAAATAATTGAAAATAACGATGGGAACATGAATGTGCCAAGATATATTCACAAAATTGATGATTCGCTTCCACAGAATATCGCAGCACATCTCAAAGGAGGAATACCAAAACACGATATTGATACATTGGAAAAAATCTGGGTAGTTTCACCCGAACTGAAAGACGCAATATTTACATGTGTTGATTCTACTAATAAAATCTATCAACTTGCATTGGCTTCAGATAAGATTGAGACCATCTTTGAACAGGACACTAAACTGAAAGAAGAAAAACAAAAGGAAGGAACCGAGGTTTTCGAACTTTGGAGAGATGAAGTCAAGAGCCATATGCTCAGCATTACTGAAGAAACTGAACCCAAGAATTTTATTCGTATACTTGGTTCATTGATCCTGGAAGCATATTCAGAATCAAGATTCCTGGATAATTATGATATCTATGATTGCCTGTTAAACTATTGGAACGAGAAGTTGCAGGATGACGTCTATGCTATCAAAGCATATGGGTATGAAACTGCTCGTGATATTGAATATGTTTATGCAACAAAAAAGAAAAAAGATGAGAATGGCGATGAGATTACAGTTGAGGACAAATCAAAGTTAAAGTCGTTTGAAGGGGCACTTATTCCTCGGTCAATCATTGAGCGAGTTTATTTTGCAGACGAACAGAGAATTATTGCTGAACTTATGGAAAAACAAGACCAGATCGAATCTGATTTGGAGGAAGTTCGGGAGGAAGAATCTGGCGATGATGGCCTCCTAAAAGAAGTCCTTTCAGATAAAGGCGAATTGCCAAAAGGAAATTTGGCAAAACGTATCAAGGAGCTGGAAACAAAAAAGTCTTCTCCAGAGATGATTGCATTATCGGAACTTATGAGAGCGTGTGATTCTGATGATTCTGATAAGATGGAGTCCTTAGTCAAAGAAACTCCGTCTGTTGAAGCATTTGGGCTTCGAAACAAGAATGGTTCTTTCGCAAAAGCAAAAATAAAAGCTGCACTTAAGACCGCGATAAATGATGCGGTATTACCGGAAATCTACCGTGATGAATATGAAGCATTGATTGCTTACCGTAATAACCAAGAATCTAGCGATATGATTGGAAAAGAAATAAAGGCAGCACAAAAGGCACTAGACGATCTTGTTTTAGCGAAGTATGCCGAATTAACCGTTGATGAGATAAAGCACCTGCTCTTTGATGAGAAATGGATGACTCGTCTTCACACTGATATTAACAGCGAGATTGATCATGTTTTGAAAGAATATGCTTCTCGGGTTGTTATGATTGCTAAGCGATACGAACATACCCTGGGCGAGATCGAGAGTCAAACAACAAGGGCGAAAGAGGCGGTACGGCGAGCGCTTGAAAGGATGGGATATACATGGTAAAGCCGTGGCCAACTATAAAAATCGGTGATGTGTTTGATTTTAAGAATGGCCTTAGCAAGGGGAAAGAATACTTTGGGCAAGGAACGCCTTTTATAAGCTACGTAGAGGTATATAAACTTAATGGCCTTACAGCTGCCGACATAAAAGGTCGAGTTAGACTTGCTGAAGACGAAATCCGTAAGCTGGCAGTAAAGAAAAACGATGTTTTCTTCACAAGAACTTCAGAAACTCCTGAAGAAGTAGGATATAGTGCTGTTCTCTTAGAAGATGTGCCTAATTGCGTTTTTAACGGATTTGTGCTTCGAGCAAGACCACGTAATAACTGGCTAGACCCAGAATACTGTAAATATTGCTTTTCGACAAAAAGAGTCCGTGAAGAAATCAGTAAGAGATGCAAATATACTACACGAGCAGGGATTACAGGCCGCGCTCTGTCTGAAATAGAAATACCGCTCCCTCCGATTGAAGAACAAAGAGCCATTGCCAATACACTAACTAGCATGGAAAACTATATTGATAAACTGTTCCAGATGATCGAAAAAAAGAAAGCAATCCGTGATGGGGCGCTAGAAGACCTTGTCAGCGGAAAGACAAGACTGAATGGATTTAACGGGGAGTGGGAAACTACTACAGTTGGAAATTGCGTGAGCATTCTGCAGGGAGGAACCCCTAGTACGACAAATCCACGTTATTGGGATGGAAATATAGTATGGGTTACTCCTGGCGAAATAACAAAACTTTCTGGTATGTATATAAGTTCGTCTGAACGTATGATAACTGAAGCAGGACTTGAGAATTCATCAGCAACCATGTTGCCAGAGGGAACAATTCTATTGTGTACAAGAGCGACTATTGGCGATCTTGCTATTGCGACAAAACCCATGACAACAAACCAAGGATTTAAAAATTTGATCTGTAAGATCGGATATCATAATGTATTTATGGCCTATCTTTTGAAAACAATGAAGAACACAATGCTATCGTTGGCTATTGGAACAACTTTTTTAGAGATTTCAAAGAAAAACCTTGCTGCAATTCAAATTCGGGTTCCGGTTTTTGAAGAACAAAAAGCAATTGCTGATGCTCTTACAGCCATGGATGAAGAAATACAAGCGCTCAAGACTGAACGTGAAAAAATGATCCAAATCCGCGAAGGAGCCATGGATGATCTGTTGACCGGGCGTGTACGGCTTGCTGTGTAAGGAGGATGCATATGTCTGTTGATAGTGAACGGAGGCTGCAGGACCGAGTTAAGGGTTGGCTGATCAATGATCTGCACTACACCTTTCTCGGTGACTATACGGACACAATTAATACACCTGTCAAAGAGGATCTTCTACGCAAGAATCTGATTGACAGAGGTTATAGT
>CACYEJ010000311.1 GCA_902773395.1 uncultured Ruminococcus sp. | reverse complement strand
CTGTTTAGGCTGTTTTTACAGCATATTTCTTTTTAGGAACAATATCCTTATGCTGTTCGTTAAATTTGGTGGTTTTTAGAGGTTACCCAAAGGCATAAACGGTATTACGAACAGTTTGAGCGGTTTAAAAATGTCTTACATCGGTACCGCTCATAAACATGGTTTAAACTCTTTTTCTGATATTCTCACTGCTGTCTGTGGTAATCCTTATTCATTTGTCATAGGAACTGAATAGTTACAAAAAATAAATAATAATGCCGAGTTGATATCATATTGATATCAACTCGGCAAATTTATTATTTAGTTTAAATTATCTGCAACCGCAGCCGCTGCTGTCATCTCCAATGTCTGAGATATTCGGTGGGAAAAATTCGTTTGTAGGGAAGTCAATCCTACTAAACATTTCGCATGGGTCATTACTTGATTCAATACATTCCTTTTCAGGCACACAGAAATCGTATGCAGGAATAAGCATTTGCACATTTCTCTCTATTTGTACGATTGTGAACAGTCCGATTGTAACAAATACCGTTTTACCTCTGTCAGTCATGACAAATTCTCCGCCAAACTTACGGCAAATACTTTCAGGAATTTGACAGCACGGAACGCAAAACGGCGGACATTCTCTCAGCTCGGCTGCCAAACCTATTGGTGCGGCAACCTGAACGCTTGCTTTTGGCAGATTCCTTGATTCTTTTGCAAAGTGTACGTGGTCAAAATTGCGGTCAGAGCTGAAAATCTGTACACTTCCCTCGCTGCCGTAGAGTACCACTTTCTTTGTGGATACTGTCAGACCGCATACTGTTTCGGGACAGGAAGCAGGCGTAGGATATACATCTAGTTTTACCTCAAAGAAGAAGGTCATCTCCACAGTGTAGAATCCACGGTGGAACGGTACAGGTTCTAAACCTATGTAGACGGTAAGCACGTCAACATCTTTCAGTCGCACATTGCAGGCATTGTCAATGATCGGCTGTACGCACTGCTGGAAGAAAACAGGAAGATTATCAAGACAGTCCTTATCTGCACATGAGTCGTAAATTCTCGAAGCGTCAATGCAGACAGACTCGTTAAATCTTTCGTTGCTTTCTTCGTTCATCTCGTTCGCTTCATTCATAACATCATTCGGATTATCCGGCATTGTTTTATCCTCCATTCATAATTAACTGATATTATATTATGAAGAAGCTCTGCTTAATGTTACAGTTTAATTACAAGAAATATTACCTTTTATTGCAAAACACAGAATAGTATTGTATAAAAACAACATATAAAATGTTTGCTATAGATAGTGTATAGTATTATATCTTTTATGTGTTTCATAAAGCTTGATTTTGCAACTTTATTTTTTGAAATTGCACAAATATCTTGAAAACCTTCGTTTTTTTAATCTATTAACAGAATTTTTGCAATTTTTTTTAAAAAAGTTGAATTTTGCTATTGCATTTTTTTCCGGTTAGTGATATACTTTAATAGTATTCTGAAATTTGGGAAAGAAAAAATTTCAATTAACGTTGTAACAACAGAATGAAAACGGAGGATTATAAAAATGGCATTGACAAATGAGTATTTGATTGGCGTACTTGAAACAGTTAAAAAGCGTAACGCAGGTGAGCCTGAGTTCATTCAGGCTGTAAGCGAGGTTCTTGAGAGCCTTGAGCCTGTTGTAGAGAGAAGACCAGACCTTGTAGAGGCTGGCGTTATTGACAGACTTGTTGAGCCTGAAAGACAGATTATTTTCAGAGTTCCGTGGGTAGATGACAACGGCAAGACTCAGGTAAACCGTGGCTTCAGAGTACAGTACAACTCAGCTATCGGTCCTTACAAGGGCGGTATCAGACTTCATCCGTCCGTATATATTGGTATTATCAAGTTCCTTGGTTTTGAGCAGATCTTTAAGAACAGCCTTACAACACTTCCTATGGGCGGCGGCAAGGGCGGCTCAGACTTTGATCCTAAGGGTAAGAGCGACGGAGAGATCATGCGTTTCTGCCAGAGCTTTATGACAGAACTTGCAAAGCACATCGGAGCTGATACAGACGTTCCTGCCGGTGATATCGGTGTTGGTGGTCGTGAAATCGGTTATTTGTACGGACAGTAT
>CACYEJ010000310.1 GCA_902773395.1 uncultured Ruminococcus sp. | reverse complement strand
TTTCCGTCCATATCTCGCCGCTTCCTCGCCGCTTTGAAATTGTGTAGCTTTGCCTTTTAATAAATTATCGTTGTTCATATAATCCCCTTGCTTATTCTTATCTGTTCAAGCTGTTGGAGCTCTCGAGAGTAATCGTTATTGTTTTGGGTTTCTCCCTCTGACAACTCTCTTTTCCTTGTTTTTTCTGAATTAGTCTTTTCTTGATTAGCCTGTTCTTGACTAACCTTACCTACACTAACCTTACCTATACTAACCTCAGTATCCGTATTGGATACATTCTGTATACACCCTGTATCCAAAACGTTAACATAATAAGTATTGTTAATAATTGTAAGCTTTGATAGTTCATTCTGATATATTGTGCTATGAAAGCGGTCACTCTGAATTTGATTATTCATCTTCCAATGAGTTATTACAATAACACCATTTTCAAACTTAATCACATATCCATTTTTGATTAATTCATCGAGGGCGGAGGGCTCGCACCCTACCGTCCTCATAATCATTTTAGGCGAGGCGACAAATCCCTCATCGTCCGCCCGAAGTCCTAACTCATAGTACAGTAAACGAGCCTCGACCGATAACTCAAGAAAATTATCGGTTTCAACTACATCAAGACTAAACATTCTACGCCTTGCCATTTTAATTACCTCTAAATTCCTGTCGGTAAATCTCCTCAAGCTCTGCCCGCTGTCGAGCGGTTATGTTTTCGGTCAGATCGGGCGATTGAGCTTGAATATATTGCCGAGAACGCATAACTGTCGCAAAATTCGGGAGCTTGCCTTTTCGAATAAGATATACAAGCCGCCGGCGTTCCCTTGCCGTCAATCCGTCATCCTTGCCTCTCTCCACCAAAACGCTGAAAAGCCATTTATCAGACGACCGACTTTTCTCATCTTCTAACAGTATATTTTTTACAGTTCGCTTTATATTCTGAAACATAATCACACCCGCCTTTCCGCCGCCCACTTCTCGAGAGCAGTCCGCTCAACCCGAAAGTTTTTCCCTATTTTTAGGGCGGGAAAGTCCGGACGATGAAACAATTGTCTCGCTGTCGGAATACTACATCCGAGAGCAGCGGCGACTTGAGCCGTATTATAAAAAGTCATTGTTTTGTCATTCTGTTCGTTCACCATTGTAACGTCCTTTCATTTGTTCACTTGCTTTCACCGCTGCTGAATGATATAATAAATACACAGCGGTTTAGCTGTACTTACTTTTGCATATCCTCTCGATTTTGCGGTCAGGGGATATGCTTTTTTGTTTTCTACTCTTTTGAGAGTTCTTGTTTCTGTGCCGCTTTCCGCTCCCAGTATTTTTTCTGATGCTGCTTTATCTTTTCTTTGTTTTGGCGGCGGTACTCTCGATAATAAGCGTTTCTTTCTTCTTTAGCAATTCGCTCTAAATCCTGTTTATTCATTTTTTCACCTCACTTTATTTTTATCTTGATTTTTGTCACAATGTATGGTATCATTATGACAAGATAAGGATAACAATAAAAATCAATATTGTCAACAAAAATGTCCCAAAAGCATAAATATTGTGACAAGTCTGACAAAAACAAAGGAGAAGTATTAAAATGAGTGACAAAAAAAGCGGAATAAACCTCGAGAGATTAAAATCATTAATTGATAAAGAAAAGAGCCGACAAGTAATAGCTGATAAAATCGGCTGTGATGTATCATTGATTACAAAGCACTATAACGGCGACAGAAGTGTAACTATAGATTATCTAAAAAAATACGCTAATTATTTTGAAGTTTCATCTGATTACTTGCTCGGCTTATCAGATGCACCAACTTCCGATAAAGATTTACAGTTTATATGTGACAGCACAGGGCTAAGTATAGAAACTATAAACCAATTAATTGAATTAGAAAAAAATAATAATTTGCTAAGTGGATATAATATTCCGTTAGATATAGTCGAGGTAATTATAAATCAGATAGTCATTAATCAAGAAACTTGTAGGTTTATAAAAGGTGAATTAAAACTTGCAAATGATTTATCAAACGAGGCTAAAAAAGCAACTAATAGAGATATTTCAGAGAGGGAAAGTCTTGTTTATGACGCCGAAGAGCTATATAAAAGTTGCTTAGGTGAAATTTTTATTATACAAAACAGCATTAATTCAGCTATAAATAAATACTTCGGTTTTGATGAATTGCAAAAAGAATATAATGATTTTTTAGGGCAAAAAAAGCATATATTAAACGAGTTGAAAAAAGCGGGTGGAGATAATGAAGAATAATAAAAAACGAGCTAACGGCGAGGGTTCAATATACTATAACGAGAAAAAGAGATTGTATATCGGTCAAGTTGTTATGGGCTATGATGAAAACGGCAAGCTCAAAAGAAAATCTGTCAGCGGCGACAATAAAACCGAAGTCAGACAGAGGATGAAACAAATTGAGTTACAGATATTCAACGGCGAGTTCATAGACGAGAGCAGCATCACAATATATAACCTTGCTTATCAGATGATTTTGGATAAATACAATATGAACGAGATCACCGAGAACACATACGAAACGCATTTGTGTACTCTAAAGCGGTTAAAGCCGATTTATAACACACCGTTACAACAGGCCAACGAAACACAAATACGAGCTTACTTACAAAAAAATCTTGATTACTCTAACTCCATTATAAAAAAGAATTTTCAAATGCTAAAATCAACATTTCTTGAAGCCGAGAAACGGGGAATAATTAAAAAATCCCCTATGATTAATATAAAAACACCTAAATCAAATCAGAAAAAAGAAAAAGTCAGAGCCTTAACTGTCGACGAACAACAAAAGCTCATAGATGTTCTGCAAACTCAAGATATCAAATACAATCAGCAGATGCTTTTATCTATGCTTACGGGCTTGAGAATGGGCGAGGTTAACGCTTTGACGGTAAGGGATATAAACTTACGCTTTAAGACAATAAACGTAAATAAGACCATTTCTCGAGGCGCAAAAGGGAAAGCTATTCTCGGAGATGAAACAAAAACCGAAGCGGGTACAAGGATCATTCCAATTACTGACGAAATAAAGCCCCTTATATCTGAATGTGTTAAGTATAGCGACGACTTTTTATTCCTTACCGGCAGCGGAAACTTTGTAACTACAAATCAAGTCAATATGGAATTACAAAGAACGCTGAAAAAGTATGATATTATCGACGAGAATGTAAGAGGTAAAATTTCCTGTCATTCTCTCCGTCATACTTACGCTACCCGCTGCATCGAGGGCGGGATGTCAGCAAAAATATTACAGCGCTTACTCGGTCATACTGACATTACAATTACAATGAATACATATTGTGATGCGTTCGAGCAATTTGAAACAGAGAACATAAAAAAGGTTAATGAATATATGAAGCAAAAGGGCTTAACTCTAAATGCTTATGTAAGCTAAAAAATAAACGAGCCGTTGAAAAATACGTAAACACAAAGAAAAATACGCTCCGTTGCAAACGGTTGCAAACCAAAAAACAAACAAGTTAGTGTTTATGCGGTTTTTCGGGCTTTGTGTACGGTCACCAGCACCAAAAACCAGTCACCCAATTTCGGGTGACTGGTTTTTTATTTCAGATTAAGTGACCGGACTTGAAGCCGACCGT
>CACYEJ010000309.1 GCA_902773395.1 uncultured Ruminococcus sp. | reverse complement strand
TTCTGATTGCCGGAGTGCCGAGAGTTCTTGGCGTAAAAGAGCTGCTTGAAGAGTGGGTAGCTTTCCGTGTGGAGTGCGTCCGCAGACGAACCGCCTTTGATTTGGAGAAGAAGAGGAGCAAGCTTCATCTGCTTAAAGGCTTGGAGAAGATTCTTCTCGATATCGACAAGGCAATCAAAATCGTCAGAGAAACAGCCGAGGAAACTGAGGTTGTGCCGAACCTTATGGTTGGATTTGGCATAGATGAAATTCAGGCAGAGTATGTTGCGGAAATAAAGCTTCGTCATCTCAACCGTGAGTACATCTTAAAGCGTACAAAGGAGATTGAAGAGCTTGAAAAGGATATAGCAAGTCTTGAAGCTATTCTTGCGAGCAAGGTAAAGGTGAAGAATATCATCGTTGCCGAGCTGAAAGACGTTGCTAAAAAATATGGCAAGGACAGAGTTACCACACTAATTGACCCTGAGGAGATAAATGACGTTGAAGTGATTCAGGAGATACCCGACTATAGTGTGTTCCTTTACTTCACAAAGGAGGGCTATTTCAAGAAGATTACGCCGCAGTCGCTGAGAATGAGCGGTGAACAGAAGCTGAAAGAGGGCGACAGCATTTATCAGAGCTATGAGTCGTCCAACACGGCAGATTTGCTGTTCTTTACGAATCAGTGTCAGGTATACAAGGCAAAAGCGGCAGATTTTCCCGACACAAAGGCAAGTGTGCTGGGTGAGTATGTTGCGGCTAAGCTTGGTATGGACGAGAACGAAGTGCCTGTTTCTATGATAGTTACAAAGGATTACGAGGGTTTTGTTCTGTTTGGTTTTGAAAACGGAAAGCTTGCAAAGGTGCCGCTGAATTCCTACGAAACTAAAACAAACCGCAAAAAGCTTGCAAACGCATACAGTGACAAGTCGCCGCTAGCGGATATTCTGTTTATTGAAGAGGATTGCGACATTGTAATGACATCAACTTCGGGAAGAATGCTGCTGCTGCACTCAGGAGCGATTCCGCTGAAAACGACAAGAAGCACACAAGGCGTTGCTGCGATGAGATTGAAAAAGGGATATATCCTGATGAAGCTGGAGAAGTATGAAGAGGGAAGATTTGTGAATCCGAAGAGATACCGTTCAAAGACATTGCCGACATTGGGAGCATTGCCGTCTGGGGAAGAGGCTGAGAATCTGCAATTGAAATTGGAATAACTTGTTTTGCACATTCCCATTTACAAAAAAATAACGGAGCATTAAAATGAATGTATATGATTTTGATAAAACAATATATTATAATGACAGTACATCGGATTTCTATGTATTTTGTTTGAAACGTCACCCTAGTATCGTTAAGCATTTTCCGAAAACAATGCTTGCTTATATAAAATTCCTGCTAAGAATAAATACTAAAACTCAGTTCAAAGAGGTAATGTATGAATTTCTGCACGAGGTAGATATTGAAAAGGATTTGCCCGATTTCTGGGAAACGCACAAGTCTAAGATAAAACCTTTTTACCTTAATCAAATGCAGCAGGACGATGTTATCATTTCGGCATCGCCTGAGTTTCTGCTTGAACCTATATGCAAGGAGATAGGCATTAACTACCTTATGGCTTCTGTGGTTGACCCGAAAACAGGAAAGTATACCGGAGTAAACTGCCACGGCAAAGAAAAGGTTCGCCGCTATCGTGAAATGTTTGGAAATACCGAGATAGACGAGTTTTATTCTGACGCTTATTGCGATACTCCTCTTGCTGAGGCGGCAAAGCAAAGCTTTATGGTTAAGGGCGATAAGGTGTCGCCTTGGAAATTTCGTAAAAATAACAAAAAACAGACCGCTTAATAACGGTCTGTGAAAGGATTTATTTTTTACTTATTCTCTTCTTCTGTCAACCCCAATAAATAATCAACCGAAACCTCAAGAATATCGGCAAGTGCCACAAGCTCAATGTCTGTGACGTATCTTATCTGACCTTCAAGCTTTGAAAGCCCCGAAGCGTTCATATCTACACCACGAACTTGAAGCTGTGCCAGCAATTCCTTTTGTTTCATACCTTTCTTTTTTCTCGTTGATTCTACCTTTGCACCAACCAAGTTGCGGTCGCCCAAAGACTGTTTACGCAATCGCATAGACACATCTCCTAAAATCAATTTATTTTTTCATATCCCATAACACATTTTATTATAGATATTATATAATTTTAAGAGAAAAAATTCAAGTAAATTATACTATGAAATAACAGATTGATTTTTGTGTAAATCATCTAAATTAAACGTATTTTTTATAATGAGTAGAAAAAAAGCCTTGAAAGCAATATTGTTTTAAGTTGATTTGTACAATATTTTTGAAAATAATCAGTGTTTTTTCTACGGCGGTATCTGAAATTAATCTCGTTGTTTTCACAAATAATTATGAATATTCTATGAAATAGGGCTGATTTTTGGCAGCACGAATAGTCATATTGCTTTAAATGAAAAAAGATAAAGTCGGTGAGTTTTTATTCACCGACTTTTTAAATGTATATATTTTTTAAAAAAATAAGCTGTTTATATAATATCGAAAATGCGTTAGTATCTCAGACTGTCATTACCCCACACCTTAAACATATCAAATGGAGTAACATCGTTGTTGTCGAAGAAATCATAATCCGAAGCCGAGGGTGTTGGATTATTCTTAACAGTCTGACGTTCGCTGATAGATATATCTCCGCTTGCGAGAATCTTTCGAACATCATTTCTGAAATCGTCCATAGTTTTATTATGAAGCGTAAACCAGTGATTAGGGTCGCCGTGATTTGTTGCAATGCCCTTCCAAGCACCTTCGGCGTGGCTCATAACTGTGTCCTCTGTTACATTCAAACCGTTAATCTTGCATAGATATGCTGTGTAAACAGTAGCATTAATCCAGATTTTGTCAAAGTATTCCTGTTGTTCTTCAATGTTGTATCCGCTGATTTGATTATTTACATACTTGAAGCCGGAGGGTTCGCAAATCTCAAAATCAAGATAATATAAATTTGCAGGCTTTCCGGCATGCCATGCTATCTGCTCATACGGAAGATATTTATAAACACCCTTGTCGTCAAGGAAAGCATGAACAGCCACATTTGTGTCGGGCTTGTTCCATGCGAGATACCAGCGGTCTGCCATAGCACCGGGAGTTGCTGTCGAGTGAACAAAGATTCCTTTTAGCTGTGTGAAGTCATTCGTTTCGTTATAGGCGTCATTGTTAATCATCATATGGTTTGTAACAGACAGACTGCGATTACCAGCGGTAATTGTCTGTGTGCTTACGTTATCTTCAACTGTTACCTGACAGCTGCCTGTAGCACCGTTTGAGGCTTTGATGTGAACAGTCGCAGTTCCGGGATGAAAAGCCTTGATTCTGCCTGTATTAGTGACGTCAAGCACCGTAAATCCTGAGCCGTCTGTGGAAAGAGTGTTGTCCGGAGTGTAGGTGAATGTCACCTTCTCATTTGGCTGTTCGGGGAAGAATGTTGCATTTAAAGATAATCTGTCACCGCAGTTTACAGTCATATCCTCGCAGAATAGTATTGCAGATGAAAGCCCTACGGATTTTCTGAGAATTAAGAGTGAATCAAGACTGGTAATTTTGCTGTCGTTGTTAAGGTCCGCATAGGGGAGATACTGCTCGTCTATTTCGTTAATTCCTACGGAATATCTTAAAGCAAGCAGAGAGTCGAGAGAATCAACAACACCGCTGTTGTTGACATCTCCGAGCTGGATTTCGTCTGCTCTTGCGGAGATTGAAGCTGTAGTTAAGCACGACAATGCAAGCAGTGCAGAAATAGATTTTTTAAAGAATTGTTTTTTGATGTTCAATGGAAGTCACCTCGTTAAATTTTTAAAATTATTTAGTTCCAAATATTCTGTCGCCGGCATCACCAAGACCGGGGCAGATGTAAGCGTTTTCGTTAAGTCCTCTGTCGAGATTTCCAACAAGAATTTCAACATCGGGGTGAGCTGACGAAAGCTTTTCGATACCCTCAGGGGCTGCAATGATGCACAAGAATTTAATGTTTTTACCGCCCCTCTCCTTGATAAGGCTGATTGCGGCAGCTGCCGAGCCGCCTGTTGCGAGCATAGGGTCAAGCACGATGATATCACGTTCTTCGAGCTGAGGGGGAAGCTTGCAGTAGTACTCCTTTGGCTTGTGGGTAGTTTCATCTCTGCAAAGACCAATATGCCCAACTTTTGCACTTGGCACAAGCGAAAGAATACCGTTGACCATTCCCAGACCTGCACGGAGAATAGGAATTACAGCGAGCTTTTTTCCGGCAATTTCAGGGGACATACATTTTTCAATAGGAGTTTGTATTTCCACTTCTTCTGTGGGGAGATCTCTTAAAGCGTCAAAAGCCATTAGCATAGCGATTTCTTCCACAAGCTGACGGAACTCGTTTGTACCAGTTTCTACCTTACGCAGGAGGGTGATTTTGTGTTTAATAAGAGGGTGAGTCTGAATTTTAATGTTATTGTTCATAATGCCTGTTCTCCTGTATTTAATCGGTAGTACTATTATACATCTTTTATCGAACAATGTCAATCAACTCATTGGGCAACACAATTGAAATTTTGATCAAAATTAACAAAAGTAATATTATCATTGTTTTGTAAAACGCAATTTTTTAAAATCATGGAGTATATATATATTGCGGAAGCTTGGCGGCTGTGGTAAAATAAATATATAATTATGAATCTGGAGGAATGAAAATGCCAAGAAAAGTTTTAATTACAGGAGCAAGCTCAGGCATAGGCAGAGATATCGCACGATATTTTGATTCTCTTGGCTGTGAGCTGATTTTAGTTGCAAGACGAGAGGACAGACTAAAAGCGTTGGCTGACTGCATGAAAGGTACACCAAGAATTATCGCTATGGATATCGGTTCTGCCGAAAAGGCGAGATTGCTGTACGAGATTACAAGGAACGAAAATGTCGATATTCTCATCAATAACGCCGGCTTTGGTTTGTGGGGCGAGTTCACCGAAACAAACGTGGAGCGTGAGGTTGAGATGATTCGTCTTAACGTTGAGGCTATGCACGTTCTCTTCAAACTGTTTTTAAAGAACTTTAAACAAAAGAACAGCGGCAAGATTTTGAATGTTGCGTCGTCGGCGGCGTTTGCACCAGGACCGTACATGGCGGCTTACTATGCGAGTAAGGCTTATGTGCTTAGGCTTACCCAGTCCGCAGCGTATGAACTGAAAGCGGCGAATTCAAATGTGACGGTTTCCGCTCTTTGCCCCGGACCTGTGGATACCGAGTTCAATAAGGTTGCAGGCGTTCATTTTTCCGTAAGTCCTCTGAAAAGTAAGTATGTCGCAAAGTATGCTGTCTTGAATATGATAAAGGGCAAAACTGTTATTGTTCCCGGAATATCTATGAAGCTTGCTTCATTTGCATCAAAGGTAGTTCCAGATGATTTTGCCGCTTCTGTTACCGCTGAAATACAGAAAAGAAAAGCAAAGTGATTTTTATGCAGGATATTTGTTGAATATGCACAAAAATCTGTAATGCTATTATCCAAAATACCCCTTTAAAAATTATTGATTTTATAGTATAATAGATGTTATACTAAGAGAATTTTATTCAGATGAGATAATTCTGATTTACTGGTATAGCTAATACTAATAAAAGGGTAGGTAATGATTTATGGGTTTTACAGTTTCGCTTGGCAAGATAATCAAAGATTTTTCCCTTGAAATAGTCTACACACCCAGAGACCCTGGCGACTTGCTCGTTAGTGTTCCTGATTATAACAGACCTGGTCTTGAACTCACCGGATACCTTGATTACTTCGATAAGGATAGAATTTTGATAATAGGCAAGAAGGAATATTATTTTTTTGAAAGAATGTCGTCTGAGGAGAGAATTGAGTCTTTAGAAAAGTTCCTCTCTCTTGCACCGCCGGCAATGATTTTCTGCCGGGGATTGCAGCCATTTGATGAGATAAAATCCGTTGCGGCTATGTACGGAGTTGCAATATTGATTTCTCAGGAGCCGACTTCGGAGTTTACGGCGTCGCTTGTGTCGTTCTTGAATGTAGAGCTTGCTCCGAGAGTAACTCGTCACGGCGTTCTTGTTGAGGTTTACGGCGAGGGCTTGCTTTTAATGGGCGACAGCGGTATTGGTAAGAGCGAAACTGCGGTAGAGCTTATAAAGAGAGGTCACCGGCTTATCGCTGATGATGCTGTTGAAATCAAGCGAGTGTCCGCAAAAACGCTGGTTGGTTCTTCGCCTGCAAATATCCGCCACTTTATCGAGCTTCGTGGTATCGGTATCATTAACGCACGCAGACTTTACGGTATGGGTGCTGTTAAGATGACGGAAAAAATTGATATGGTTATCAATTTGGAACTTTGGGATAACAATAAGGTTTACGACAGAATGGGCATGGATACTGAATATATGGAGATTCTTGGCAATAAAGTACCGACAATCACGATTCCAGTTAAGCCCGGCAGAAATCTTGCTGTTATTATCGAGGCTGCCGCAATGAATAACAGACAGAAGAAAATGGGATATAATGCCGCAAAGGAGCTTCTCTCTAATCTTGGTATGTCTTACGAGCTTGACGAGAGCAGCGGTAAAACAACTATCGGTTGGGAGTGATATCATATGAAGCTGATTGCAGATACGCATACCCATACAATCGCATCAACTCACGCCTACGGTACAGTCAAAGAAATGGTTGAGGAGGCAGCGGCTTTAGGACTTTATGCCGTGGGTATTACAGACCATGGTCCTAAAATGCCCGGCTCACCCAGAACGTGGTATTTTAATAACCTTTGTGCAATTCCGTCAACTTATCTTGGAGTTCGTGTGCTGAAAGGGGCAGAGGCTAATATTGTTGATTTTAACGGTAATCTCGATATTGACGAGAATACGCTTAACTGCCTTGAATGGATTGTGGCTTCGCTGCATAATCCCACACTTGACACAAGTGAAATTCAGCCGACAATCGAAACCTGTACTCATCTGTATCTGAGAGCTGCCGATAATCCTCATATTAATGTAATAGGTCACAGCGGTACGCCTGAGTATAAATATGATTATGAAAAGGTTATACCCGTGTTTGCCGAAAAGGGTAAGCTTGTGGAGATAAACGATTCCGCTTTTAAACACAAGAAAGGTTCTGTTGTGAATTGTGTTCAGATTGCAAAGATATGCAAAAAAGTCGGGGCACCTATTATCGTTAATACCGACGCACACTTTATGACGGAGCTAGGCAGATTTGACGGTTCAATTAAAATGCTCGAAGAGATAGGCTTTCCGGAGGAACTTATAGTTAATTCTTCGGTGGAGAGATTTGAAAAATATCTAACGGAGCATAATATCCCGTTGAGAGATATTTAAATGAGCTTGAGAATTGCCGGACTAAGCAAAGAAAAGTGCTAAATCATAACATTGGTTTGACCGACAAAAGCCAAAATCCAAACAACCATTCGTCAT
>CACYEJ010000308.1 GCA_902773395.1 uncultured Ruminococcus sp. | reverse complement strand
ACTCTAAAAGCACTATTTATCAAGCAGATTTAAGATAATAATGTACACAATCATTTTATGATATAAGTGTGTATATTGTTGATTGCTTAATTTGTGGATAGTGGATTTTTTTGTGACACATTGCTTCTATTTTGCGAATGTATTTTATGAGAGCCGATATGTACAGGAAAGTTTTCTATATTAACATAACAATGAAAGGGGGTGTGCTTTATGACCGGAATGGATTATTCGCATATGCTTAATACCTGTGAATCTGTGGCGCATCGAGTGTTGTTTGACGAGTATTACGCTTATGTGTTTACGGTAGTGCTGTCAAAGCTTTGCGGCTTTTCTCGTGAAGATGTGGAGGAATGTGTGAGCGATGTGTTTGCAGAGGTATTTTGTGCGTTGTCTGATAATCACAGACTTGACGGCGATCTTAAGGGCTTCATCTCAACGATTGCAAAACGCCGTGCAGTAGACGCTTATCGCAGACTTTTATCCGGCAGGCGGCATATGCCCGTTTATCTTGATGATTGTGGTATTGACGAGATGAGTAGTGATATGAACCTTGAAGAAAACGCAGAACGCAACCAGCAGGCAGATATTTTACTTTCATGTATTGAATCTCTCGGCGAGCCTGATTCAACTATCATAATAATGAAATATTACTGTGGAGATACCTCAAAGGAAATAGCATCCTCTCTTGGAATGAAGCCCTCTGCTGTTCGTATGCGGTGCAGTCGTGCCCTTGGACGACTGAAAAATGTTTTAAAAGATAAATTGTAGTGGAGTGATACAAATGAAAAAATCTGTGTTTAAGAATCTTAAATATCTTGATGACTGCGGTTTGGATAGATTAAACAGACACGTTAAATCAGGCGGTGTCAGACAAGACAGAATATTTAAAATGAGTGAAGAAAAGCTGGGTGGGATGAGAATGGAAGATGATAAAGAATATAGGCATAGTGTAAATGAAGCTGAGTTGGAAAAAGTTGAGGTGTCAACACACGCACCTTGGGTTACACCCTTAAAAGTGGCAGCGACGTGTATTGCGGCGGTACTTCTCGGTGCAGGAGTTATGGGAGCGTTAAAGGTGGGCGAAATAGAGCCGTCATCCGACAATTCTATTTATGACATGCTGCCTGCAAAAGAAACAAAAACACAGCCTCATGAAGATTCAAGTGAATTTTCACAAACTGTCAGCGCTGCCGAAAGCGTGTTATCAAAGTCGGAGGAATCAGTGTCATCATCAGCTTCAGGCAGTAAGGTTCAAAGCGATGTTCAAAGCAAAGCTGAGATGCAAAGTGAGTCCCAAACACATTACCCTAACATACCGGCAGAAATATTTGAGCAGGAGCAAAACACAGAATCGGAAATCAGCGACAACTCGGATAAAATTGATACATCCGATGACGGCTGTAATGAACCCGAAGCGGAAATAAATATAATAACAGGGTTTGTTGAAATGGAGCAGCTTCTAAAGGTGACGGAGAATATGAGTTACAGAGATGTTGTTGACTTGCTTGGAATGTCGAATACACCACTGTATGAAGGAAACTATGCCGAATATATTGTTGACGGAGAGTATCTTTTAATGCTTAAATGGGATTATGATACAGACCCCGTTCTTCGTAACGGAAAAACACTTCTTGAAAGCTGTCCGCACATATCAAATATGCTCAATGACCCCAACAGCTTTACGTTTGACTGCTATGTTGTAGATTTTACGGGAACAGGTATTACTGTGACGTGTCCGCAGTATGATTTTTTTAGCTGTGCAAGAATTTCTGTTGACAATACAGAAATGAGGAGTTTGTGTGATAGAGCTATTACAGATAATGCAAAGCTAAGGGTAAAGTATAGCGGAGATGTTTTAGAAACCTATCCACCGATAATTACTGCCGAAAGCATGGAGATCGTACCGTAAATAATTATTAAGCCCACACTATCGTTAAGTGAATACACAGTGTGGGCTTTTTGTATTTGTAAACAAAAAATGCATAAAAAAGAACACCGCTTTTGCAATACTCCTGCCGTTTGCTTTAATCGTGATACACTATCTTACCGCTTTGCTCTTT
>CACYEJ010000307.1 GCA_902773395.1 uncultured Ruminococcus sp. | reverse complement strand
TATAATACACTATTTTCGAATATTTGTCAATAGGTTTTTAAAAATTTTTAAAAAAATTTTTTGCTCTAATTTTCATAGCTATCGTAAGTTATTATATGATTTTCTTCGTTAAAATCACTAACCTTTTTCGCTGCAAATAATCTTGTAAAATTAAAACTATAAATATCCATATCGCCAATTGATGACTTATCCCTAAAATAATATTTTATCGGGCAGCCATATGTATCTGCATTTGCCGCAAGGTTCGGGTCACACTCTGCAAACACACTCACTGCCGAGGCGTCAAGCTCCTCCATTGCACTGTAGCCTATCCAATCTATCTCGCCCTTTTCATACATATTGATATTATATCTTGCAATATATCCGTCAACAGGCAGCACTGCCAAGAACACAAGCACTATTGCGGCGAGTGCATATGCTATCTTTGTGAATGAAATACTGAACGCAAACTGCTTTACTATCATTACAACAAACATCACAAACAAATATATCATAAATACAGATGTATATATTCTCAAAGGTGTCATACCGTACATATTAATATACATCAACATTTTTGCGATTGCTGTGATAATCAGGCACAATGTCAAAGATGAGAATAGTATTATAAATATTTTTACAGATTTAGGCAGTGATTTATTTTCAAGCTTAACTAAAAAGATAATTGCCGAGATAACAGACAGGTTAATTATAGCAACTGCACAAAGCTCAAAAAATCCGCTGCGTGCGTACTGCGAGTAGTCGAAATTCTCGTTTGCCGTTCCGTATGTTGTGAACAAATACGACGCCTGAGTAAACACAAACGCTACGTAAATGAGAATTAACGGCGACAAAAACGCATTGCACATTGACGACGGCAAAAGGCGGAAACTTGATTTTTGATGCTTCGGCAGCTCGTTCTCGTGGTTCATCTTATACGCACGTGAGAACACCGCACCGAAAATGTACATTGCAATTGGAATCGAGAAAACAAACTGCATTATATTCGAGAAAAGATCCTCGAAGAACCAATCAGCCAAATGGTCGAAAATACTTTCCAATCCTCTGCCAAAATTTTGGTCTGAGGACATCAGCAGCACCATTACGACTATGCACACAGGAATACTCAGAAGAACACCTATTACAGAAGTAAAGATATTTTTCTTTTCGGCTGTAATGCCGGGTTTTGAGGACTTTTTGAAAAGAGCCTCAAACAAGCTGCCAAATTCGTAAAACGGCGACGCACAAACAGCTTTGAACACATTGAGAATAATCGAGTTATTATTCGAGCTGTAGCTTGCGTAAACGAAATAGGCATTACTCACAAGCACAAACCAAAAGTCAATCACCTTAACATAAACATTGTCGGAAATTACAAACGCCATAGATAAAACTAGAGTAGCAATAAACAACATTTTAGTTTGTTTTGTGCCCTTCATCTGTTTTTTTCTGCAATAGAAAAAATTGAACAATGTAAGAGTTTCGCACAAAACTGTAGCCATTAAGCCTATGCTGTCAGCCATATTAAGGATAACTTTAATTGACACAAATCCCAAAACAAGAGCCAGTACAGAAAACAATCTATCGGCTTCGCTGTAGACTGCACGGGGTTTAGAGAAAGGCTTGTAGGGTACGTAATTCATCTGTGGGGACAAAGCCGGAATATTAGCCGCTTCTGGTGAGGTGAAAGGTGTACCGCTGTACTGTATTGGGGGTGACGGTTTGTTGACTGCATGTGTTGGTGGGTGCGGTTTATTCATTTCTTGTGTTGCGGGGTGCGGGTCGTTGGTTGACTGTATTGGGGTAATGGGGTTGTCGCTGTACATTCGTTAATCTCTCCTTATAAACAAATTTTGACGCAGGCGGTGAAGTTACCTAACTCGAAAAGTTGGTGTGCGTATCTCCTCCGGCGTTGCCGGTTCCTGCGGGCGTTGCCCGCCGTTGGCAGTTAGTCTGGTGTTGACGGCTCCTTGACGTATTCCAGCAAGTCGCTCGGCTGACAATCGAGTGCCTCGCAAATTTTTTCAAGCGTGGAAAATCGAATTGCTTTTGCCTTATTATTTTTTAATATGGAAAGATTCGCCGGAGTAATACCTATCCTCTCGGCAAGCTCTCCTGAGGACATCTTTCTTTTTGCCATTATGACATCTAAATTTACTACAATCGGCATAACGTCCTCCCTCCTTACACAGTGAGATCGTTCTCTTCTCGAAGAAGAACCGCCTGTTCAAATACATTTTTCAGCACTCTGAGCAGCAGTCCAACGAATCCAAAGGCAGCCAATACCATAAATGCCAACATTCTCCTGTACATCATAATTGCTGCAAGCAATGCGATTACGAAACAGCAATACGATATTATTCTAAGACAATTAACATTTTCATGTTCGAACACTTTTTCCTTTTTAATATTTGATAACAATGTATTCAGCTTAACAAGTATAACTGCTGCCGGTATCATAGCCGTATACAGCATAACAACCAGATATGCAAATATTGGCTCTTTATTGGAATACATATCGTACCAGCGAGCAATTTGCGGCACAAGAAACAAGCAAGCTATCCACACTGCAATACATATTCTGTCTATGACAAGTGTGATATTTAGGGATTTTTTATAATGCTGCATTTCATTCGTTCCTTTCATCTTTCATTCTTTAAGTAATACTATAGCAGATAATTTACTATTTGTCAATATAAATTTATTGTTTTTCGATAATTTTTTTCTGTTTTCCAAAAGCATTGATTTCTTTATTGGGTTATCATTTTATCCTACCCCAAAAAAATCAACTCACCCCGACTGTTATATTACAATCGGAGTGAGCTGAATTCATTGAAAAAAAATGAAATAAACTTAATATATTGTTGTGATATTAACTTTGTCTTTCTACAATCGGCAATTCGCAAGCTCTTGCCTGTTTTTCTTTGAAGCGGAAGATTTTATTTTTGAGGGTACTGTATTTTATTTTTCCTAAATAAAGTTTTTTCAGTTTCGCTGAGGGTAGTTTTTTTTTTTTGTTTTTTTGTTCGGAGATTACTACTCTTAGGGAAAAATTTG
>CACYEJ010000306.1 GCA_902773395.1 uncultured Ruminococcus sp. | reverse complement strand
TTAACCATTCCGCACTATGAGGAGGCACGTCAGTATTTTTCTAATGCGGATTATGACTACTACATTGAAAACATTAGAGACTATGAAAAGGGCTATGCTTCATGGC
The DNA here is from genome assembly GCA_902773395.1 of uncultured Ruminococcus sp. The sequence goes on along the minus strand of CACYEJ010000306.1, from coordinate 1,995 downwards.
GGCAGCAGACTCTAAAGAACATTATTGAAAAGTATGCCGATACAGATAAAGAGAAATAAACATGTCTCACCGAGAGACATATTTCCGTGCAGCAAAAAAGGCCGCTTTCACGATCTGTTGAACGTGGAAACGGCCCTTTTTATATTATTTTCTTGGTCCTAAAAACTTGTCACCGTTCAGATGAATCATGTGGTCTGGCATTTCTGCAATCCATACTTCCGTTTCCCAGGCAAGTGATTCGGAAAACTTTTTATAAGTAGAAAAATCCAAAAAAGCAGTAACAAAGATTTTTCCTGCCTTAACTTTAGCGGTCATTGAGCTGATTTCAATGATTCGCTTCGGGTCCATCGGTCCGACAGAAGTGACTGATTCAACGAAGTATAGCCAATCTTTTTCTTCATTATAGAGAACGACGTCGGGCATTTTATCGTGAAGCGTAATCTCAAAGCCAAGCTCTTTTAACTTTTCGACATTCTTGACCAGGTCTTTTTCTATGGTGTCTCCAACATATAGGCACTCAGAATTAGGTGCAAATCTCGGAGCAAATTCTTCTATAATTGCTTTTTGAAGCTCATTATGCTTTCCGGCAGAGAACGTATAATCGTTACTGTTTATTCTTACCGGCATCATTGTCATTCTCTTTTTCGATGCATAGATTTCCTTTAGGCTATCGTGCTGTTCGTTAAATGCAGAAATAAACGCGCTTTCCTCGGCCGTCTCCATACTCTGAATGATATTGAGCGCCTCGGTAGTGAGTCTATAACGATAGTTTGGGCTATTTGTCGCCTTTCCATTATCTTCAATAAGAGCTGCCGTGCGGAAATGGTGCATAGCCTGTTTGCGAAAAGTCTCTCGGCTGTTTTCTGCATAAGAAGTTCCATAATATGTATTTGCAAAAGCAATAATATCGTGGATACGAATCCACTGATTTGTTGCGTCAGCCCATGCCGAATCTGGACGGATGTTTGCCATGGCAAGGACACTTAGACAACAAATATCTGCCTGCTGAGCCTTTGGCATACCAAGCGTGTTTAGTAGATTTCGTATAATCTCAATCTTTTCCATACGCCACCTCCATCATAATTGCATCGCAACTATCAGTAGATAAATCTGCAGTAGCCATTAACCTATATCCGATCTGCTCTATTAGTTCAATCGGAGGGACGGGGATGCTGTTGATCTCCGTTGAATTAACTTGCGTACTTCCGTTTAGTATTCTGTAATACTGATCGAAAAGCGTAGAGTTTAGCAAAGCATATACGCCGTAGGCAATGGGCAAAGACATTTCTTTTTCGGTATCTATCCAATCAACGTAGTTTATCTTATTCTGTGTTCCGATTTTGTCGTATTGAGGGAAGTCAGACTTTAGGTATATCCCACATTGTAACCGTCGCTTTTCTTCCTTCGCCGTGAATCTTTTGCAGAAAACATAGTTTTTGTTCTTTTGTATCAGTCCAGGCTTTTCGTCAATAATCCAATCAAATTCTTTCCCGGAAGGATCGTGATTAACTCGTCCGTTTCTTATGTGTTGAGCGTAGAAAAGCGGTAAAATGTGTTCACCCGGTTCTGCGCGAAGATCATCCCATTGGCGGAAATCAACGACAATTCCCGTCCTCATTCGTAATCCTTCTTGTGGAAGTGTTTTTTGATAACGGCCTATTTGCTCAAGGACAATTATTTCTTCATCAGACGTTGGCAAATAGACATATAACGATTGTCCAGATACTACCGTGTCATAAGGAACACACTGCTCCCTTATATTCTGAAAATCATTGTTGTTTTGACTTGAAGAAATAATGATCGTAGGCGGAGCAATTTGAGATTTAATGACCTTTATAATTATCGTCTCTTGTAAAACCTGTTCTTCTTTGAAGACAGAATCCCGGCTCACGAACAAATGAATCTGCTCAAGTTTTCCTACTGTTAGCAAATACTTTCTAAAAGCCTCAAAATACGCCCCCGACGTCCAACTTCGCGGAATAATATAAACCATTT